>JADHVR010000036.1 GCA_016783885.1 Bacteroidales bacterium | reverse complement strand
GAACATTTACATAGATATTGTGCTCGCTTGACCAGATATTAATGCTGTTAGCTTCAAGTTCGGGTGTTCCAACCGGAGTGAAATGTATGATGAACCTGTTGGGGTCATCTCCGGCAGTATAATTAAATGTATAAGAACCTGCAAGCAAATCAGTTTGCGTTTCCTCAAACAGATCCTCAAGTACTACATCGGCAAAATCACTTGTTTCAATAGCTTCAATGGTAAACGTACCTGATCCAACTGAAGTGAATCCCATTGGCACCATTTCCGCAGCAGGCTGAGCATTAATAGCTAACATTTCTTCTCCGGCAAGTGTGTATATCTGTGCTAAGCCTTCGTTTTCTGCAAACAATTTGTGAGCATCACCATTCAAGTCGAAGCCGGCTGTTACGTTATCGGCAAAACGAACATGCAAAACATCGCTTTTGTCGTTACCGGTAGCTTCTAAAGTTAAAAGGTCGGTCACTTCAGATTTCCAGAACCAGTCAGCACCATGCGCCCTTTCGGCATTTGTGACAGGAAATACATCGGCAGCGACAGTTTCAACAAAGAAACCTAATGTGGGTGCCATTACATATGATCCCATACCTGTTGCCCAGTAAACATAGTTACCCCCGCAACCATCATAATAGGCTGCAGCCTGAACAGTATTCGGACCCCAAGCAATTAAATCTACATCAAGTCCGCTTGGGTATGGGTTGCTGACCAGGTTCCATTCCTGATATGCTCCAGCACCATATCCAAGAGGTGCATTATAAGCTCCGGTATGTACATCCACTGCACCTCCGATAAACTCAACTATGTTGCCGGTACCTGGTGGTAATCCGGGACATAGCGGATCCGGATAGTTAAGGTCAAAGTTAATGCTCCATGCATCCATAGTATTCAACGGTGTTGTAGGCCATGGAGTACAGGGGAATACATAAGGATCCATGGAATATTGTATCCACAGTCCGCTTGGCTGATCCCATGCATTAACAAAGTAATCCGGCATATCATCGGTTGTATATCCGTCAAATGGCGCTGCAAGGTAATGCCATCCAAATGGATTTGCTGATCCGCCAACTGTTCCTGAACAGAGAACATCCCTGTCGAATTCAAATACGCCGATACCAACTATACCAGCCATATCAATATAGGTTCCGGCATAGCCATTCAAACCATCGCTCTGGATGAGGAAATAACCGTCATTGGTAAATAAACCATTTGTAGTTAGACCTGCCATTGGGGCTATGGTCAATTGTGCTAACGGGAAAATAGTCAGCGCTCCTGTGGCTACAATTCCGCTAATTACCGGATCGTTGACAACATCGGGGATAGTAATATCAAAAGCAGCGGGAGGGATTGCATCAACTGACCAGTTTCCTGCCAAATTCCATAAAGTGCTACTTGCACCGGTCCATTCGGCTTTTTGCATGGTAAGATAAGGGTATCCATTGTTAATCCCACTTTCCATGCCCCAATAATCATTTTCTCCGTTAGCGGTTTCACCTAAAAAATCCCATCCTGCATCGGTAAAGGTGGATTGGGTTTTCATCTCAGCAGTAGTTTTGCCTGTACCACCGGAACTTGTTGATTGACCGGAGGTTTGGGTATCCCAAAATGAATTGTTGACCGTTGCAGTATTACTTCCCACCAAACCACCGACGTAAGACGCTGTTCCACTTACACTGCCGGTGCTGTAGCAATTACTTACGGTTGTCGAATAACCAGAATTTTGTCCAGCAAAACCACCAATGTAATCATCTCCACTTACACTGCCGGTGCTGTAACAATTGTTAACGGATGACGCACTGTAATTATATCCTAACAAACCACCGATGTAATTACTTCCACTTACACTGCCGGCGCTATAGCAATTGCTAACGGCTGACCCTCTATTATTTCCCACCAAACCACCGATGCGCTCATTTCCACTTACACTGCCGGTGCTGTAGCAATTATTAACATTTGACGTTCTATTTTCTCCCACCAAACCACCGATCCTCCCATCACCATTTATATTTACATTTGTTAATCCAATATTTTCAACGGTTGCGCCATTTGTATAACCAAACAGTCCTTGATAATTAGTAGTCGTACGGTTTATATACAAACCGTCAATTGTGTGGTTTTGTCCGTTATAGCTGCCGGTGAAATTTATTGTGAAGTTCCCGATGGGGGTAAAACCTGCGCCTCCATCCCAGGTGTTGGTTGATGTTGCGTTGATATCGGCGGTTTGGATGTAGTAATTACTCCATTCACCGGAATTCTGCGTAACCCAGTAGAGATTATCTAATGTTGCAATCTGATATGGATTGTCTGATGTTCCATCTCCACTTGCCGGTGGTGTAGGAGTTTGTGCTATCAGGCTCATGCTCAATGTTAATGCTAAAACTAGCATTGTTAATTTGTTTAATTTTTTCATGATAATTAGTTTTTATTATAAAAAGGTTCACCAAGAAAATTAAGAATCCAGTACATTAACTTATTATTTTAGTTCCCGATACAAATTTAAATACATTAAATAGAAAAAGCAAATTTAAATACATGAAATGGAATAAAAATCAGGGAAAATACCCAATTTTTATGCGGGAAAATACGTAAAATTACTGCGGGAAATTATGTATTTTTTTAGATAAAGTCTTCGGACAGAGGAAATTAAAATTTAATAAGGAAACAATTTAATTTTTCTTATTTTGCGTATTCGTCAAATGAATGAGCGGAAAGGATTACAAATCCTATCATATCAACTTTCGGATTAGCCATCCCTGATTCATGCGCATAAATCCGAAAGAGCCGGGTCGAACGCCGTACCTTAGTCTAATACTTTTCTGCGTGCATCATAGATTTTCCTTGCTCCATAGCCCATTCCAAGAGCCAGCATAATTATTAATCCTCCGCCAATTGGTGCGCCTCCGCCAACAGGCGTATTGCCACTACCCGGAGCGCTTCCGCCATTAGGATGTGGAGGATTTTGTGCCATCATAAATAACGGGGCTGTCAGAAAAAACGCTGTAACGACTAATAATTTTATTACTTTTTTCATATCTGTATATTTTTTAATTTTTTACAAATTAAGTTAATTAACCTCCCCTGCCTGTACTGCGTTTCGGCAGGCAGGCCCTGCACCCCCTCAATCACGATAGTCATCGGGAGGGGGATAAGAGTTGGGGAATTTATTTTATAAATACTTTTCTGGTTACCACACTTTTTTCACTCAGCACTTTTACTACATAATTTCCACTCTTATTAAGAGTGATCTTGTTCAATGCGCTGTTGATCGGTGCGTTTGCAACTTCCTGTCCCATCAGGTTGTAGATGAAAATATCACCGCGGATGTTTTCCGGGTTTTGGATATAAACAACATCATTATAGGAATAAATATTGAAAACACTCTGTATATTATCTTCAATGCCATAGTTGATTTCAGTGAAGTGAAGGTTAAACCTGTGGTCGTTTTCTTCAGGATTATATCCGAATTCATATTGAGTATTCTTATATAGCTTTACAAAATCACCGTTCTTTTTATCTTCAAGATAGATATTGATATCTTCACTGAAATTAGCAATTGATGTAGCTGTTATTATAAAAATGCCGGGCTGCCCTGCTTTAAATCCTATTGGGATCACAACTTCATGGTAATTTTCATGCAAGAAGTTTACAGCGTAATATTCTTCTTCAGTAATGCTGTATAATTGTGGAGCTTCTTTTATATTCCAGAATTTCGAAAGGTCATAGTAACCATCGAAACCGGCAGTACATTCAGGATGGAAGATAACTACGGCTTCATCTGTATAACCATTACTTTCTGCTTTTATCCTTACTTCAGGATAAATGGTCTCCTGTCCTTCTTTATAAAACACCTGGCTGTTGTGTACCCTTTCTGATGCAGGAATTGTGAGACTTGCACTTGTGTTTAATGCACGTATCCAGAATCCCTGAGTTGAGGGGATAATTCCATTGGGCTTGCCATTGTATGATGTCCCATCTGTATGCCACCCTCTGTATGTTCCGTTATCATACACTACTGCCCAGCCGCTCAAATCTGTTATGCTCCAGTTTGTATTCCAATCCAATGCACAGGGATACGGATTGCCTATCAGGTTCCAGCCTTTTCCTGCATGTGTTGCACTGACTGTATAACTTATTGTCGGGATTTTGTCTCCTGTGTTCAATGCACCTGAATAACTAACTGTTGTTGTTCCTGTATATATATCAGATGACCAGGCTGCGTATCCCTGGGTTTCGTTCATCGGTGATGTTGTCGGATTTACAAGATATGTCCATGTACTGTCAGGTTCATTCCATTCCTTCAGGTATATATCAAAATAAACATTTATAGTAGCATCTGATATGGGTGGTGATACCAAATGCCAGCGTTCTGATGTTAGATATTGCTCAACTGTGGCATTAACTCCGGCGGTATTATGAATAAGCGAGCCTGTGCCGGTAGCATCAGATTCAATGATGAAATCACCTGTAACGTTCAATATGTTGCCGGTATTGATTGTCATTGCCCCCGATGAAGTAATGGTAACATCTTCTGCACCTTCGTTTGAGTTTACGGTTACCGTATGCCCGATTGAAACATTTGCCCAGTCATTAGTTGGTGCATTCTGTCCGCTTGCCCAGGTGGCATTTATGTTCCAGTTACCGTCTTGAGCAGTATAATAAGGAATGGGAGCAGTGCTTGTTACACAATCATCGTTTGTCATATTTGTGGGTGTGCCGTTGTTACTGCCTTTGGAATCTATGGCGCTATTCGGTCCCACACTGCTTTCATTTAAATGCCAGACAGAAACCAGGTTGCCTTCGTTATTTAAACCCTCGGTCTTGTACATCCAATCTCGTATCTCTGTCTGGGTGCGAGCATCATTCCAAATCCTAACTTCATCTATTAAGCCTTTGAAAGCTTCTGTATCATCACTCATCTGAAAATTTTCTGCACTTGTTATAATATTACCTGTTTTTGCAATACTGCTTTTTTCTATTCCGTTTACATAAATTATTTCATTTACTCCATTATAAACAAAAGCTATATGTTGCCATTCATTTGTTGTTATATTACATGATACAGTAGTATTGTTAATATATCCTATTATATCTGCATTATCACTAAGCATTAAGCAATACGATGCTCTATCTTTTCCTATTATTGCTCTCAGATGACGGGATGTAGTTGAATTATAAGTGCCTGGATTTCCATCTAAACCTGGAAATCCATTATAACCTAAACCGTTTCCTCCTGTCCCGCCAGAACCACCTGTTTGATAATTACTGCCAGAAAAAGTGGAAGAATTATACCATATTTTTATTCTACCACCAGCACCGCCACCGCCACCATCTCCACCAATATCCTCAGGACATTCTCCTTCAATTAATTTGTCTCCCCCTTTCCCTCCATCTCCTCCTTGAGCATAAAGATTGCCTGAACCTGATAATGTTCCTGCATTTATAATTATTGTACCACCAGCACCGCCACCGCCACCGGAAGTAGCTTTGCATTCATCCCAAACACCATCTGAACCATCTGTTCCATTTACACTAATAGTATTTGATATATTAATTGTATTTGCATCAAGCAATATAAGTGAGCCCCCTGTTCCACCGTTGCCTCCACAACCAAATCCCTCCCAGTTGCCTCCTCCAGCTCCTCCGGCTCCAATTTTTTTATCATAAGTACTACTTGTACCATAAGAATACCCTCCAGCTCCTCCTCCTGAATAGCCTCCTCCATCCCCTCCAACTCCTCCATAGCCACCGCCACCACCACCTCTGTAATTTATGCCTTGTCCTGCACCATCTGCTATATTTGTGCTACCACCATCTCCTGTACCAGGTGAACCTGGATTTCCTGTATAAGGTATTGCTGGTGCTCCTGCCCCACCGGGATAACCTCTGCTATTTCCATTTAATGTACCATTTATATTAATAGTATTTGCATGTACTTCAAGCCAGCCGTTACTTCCTCCGGAATAAGCAGTAATATAAACTGTATAACCTGCAGTAATTGTAAATGTTCCAATATTATAATGATTACCTGAAATTACAGAACCATTTACAGGTGTCCAGTTTGCTCCATTATGGTCTGTTCCTGTACCGTAAAGAACAGGATTTATCCATGCCTCAAGTGTTATGTCATAGCTTATAATATTCAAACTTCCATCATTACCGCAATTTACATAATCATCCGTCCCGTCAAAATCAAGGCAGTTGTTTTGTGCTATTAGGATTGTAAAAATCCCGAAATTTAAAATTAATAACGCTAATAAAACTTTTGCTGAATTTTTCATAATATTACTGTTTTTGTCCCTCTTTTTCTCCCCCACAGTTAGCGGGGAAGATATTGAAGGAATGTTAGTTTTTTGTTTGTAACCCCGAATTTTCGGGGTGCTACTCTATGGTTTTATATAATTAAAAAAATTAAAAAATTAATTGACGATAACTTTTTTATCATAACATTTCCATTTGTTACAACTTTAATAATGTAATTTCCGTGATTTTTAAGAGTGATCTTGTTTAAATTTTTTTATACGGTATGCTTTTAAATTTGTTTCATTTCAAATCAAGCCTCAAATATAAGAAGATGAAAAGGAATAAAAATCAGGGAAAATACCCAATTTTTATGCGGAAAAATACGTAAAATTACTGCGGAAAATTACGTATTTTTTGTAGATAAAGTCTTCGGACAGAGGAAATTAAAATTTAATAAGGAAACAATTTAATTTTTCTTATTTTGCGTATTCGTCAGACCACTTCGTGCAAGTCATCACTGAGACAGTGGTCAGACGAATGTACCTTGCTTCAGACTCTTCCATCCCGAAAATTTTCGGGATTCTGCCCTGAAATTCCCTTGCTTTAAACTCTGGAAGGTCTTTTCGCACGGGCAGGTCAGACGAAAGAGCAGGTGAGGAATGGAATTGTTACTGCTGTTTTTGGGCGTTTCATATTTTGACAGGCTTTGTTTTAAATATTGTTGAAAGCAGTGATTTTTTAAAAAAATTGGTAATTTTATCTTATCTTTGGCACTGATTAGTTACAATTAATTAAATATTTTCGTGTGAAAAAAATCTTAAACTTTCTAAAGAAACTCGTAATGTTCTACGGAATATATGTTCCTTTGATTTGTGTTGTAATATTTACGATTGTAGATATTAATACAGGTAATGCACAGGATTGGAATAAGTATCTATTATCAAATTTACTGGTTATTGGTCTCGGTTATCAGATGGTTTTTTTCGGGTTTGGGCATCTCTTCTACGGAGACAAAATTGCAGAATTTATTGGTTGGGAAAAAGGAAGCCCGTTTCAGTATGAAGTGGGTTTAGCTGGAGTGGCCATGGGAGTTCTAGGTATTCTTTGTACCTGGTATACTGGTTTATTCTGGCTGGCTACCATCATTGTTAATTCCATCTACTTATGGGGATGCGGATTTGGCCATATTCGGGATATGGTTAAGAATAAAAATTTTAACCCAGGATCAGCCGGATTTATATTTTACTACGGTATGCTTATGCCGGTCGCTATGATCGTTTTGTATGCACTATATTAATAAAAACTGTTGATAATCCTACAAAGAATAGCAAGCTTTTGCTTCGTATAATAAAAATAAGTTTATGAATAGCTGTTGTCATTCTTTAACAATCAGCTTATATCCGTAACCATGGATATTTATTATCTCGAGATTCGGATCATCCTTATCTATTTTCCTTATTTCTGTAGCTACTGTTAAACCGTCCTTTATTGGCATCATAATGTCGAGCAGGCACAAATCAAATGTTTCTGATTTAAAAGTATCAATTCTAAAGACTTCCATGTTCTCTTTCAGAAGATATCCCATGTTCTTGTTATCTACAACAATTAATATTTAAAAGAGAGGGGCCGGGGGTGAGTTAATATTTTTTGTATTCATCAGACCACTGCGCGCAAGGCATCGCTGAGACATTGGTCAGACGAATGAGCGGTTGAGTCCTGAAAGGTCGAAGAATGCAGCATGAATATCTATGCAATCCTGCAATATGTTAATTTAAACTCAACATTGATAAAATCAATTTACTTTTTGTAACTTATTTAAAATATCTTTGTCATATATGAAACACTCATGTTTTTTGTATTGAGACACACAAGGGGATGATTAAATGTGAGTGGCAAATAGTCAACATGTTACAATAATTTAAACAGATGAAAAAAAACATTGTAAACTATGAAAAAATTCAGCATCGTAATTTTAAGCGTTATTATCGCAGCCTGTAGCCAGCAGGGTGAAAAATCAGAAAAACAAAGCTCAAAGCCAGTCAAAAAGTACACCATTGAGCAATTTTACAAGAATCTTGAAATTTATGGTGGCAGCTTTTCGTATGACGAAACGAAATTACTTGTTACCGGCAATGAGACGGGAATATTTAATTTATTTGCACTTCCTGTGGATGGTTCCGAACCTCATCAACTAACAAATTCAGAAAGCGAATCCATCTTTGCCATCTCGTATTTTCCGGAAGATAACCGCATCCTGTATTCGAGTGATAAAGGAGGAAATGAGATCGACCATATTTATTTACTACGGGAAAATGGCAGCGTAAAAGACCTCACACCCGAAGAAGAAGCCAAATCTAATTTCTTCGGATGGGCAAGGGATCAAAAAAGCTTTTTCTATCTCTCGAACAAAAGAGACCCGAAATTTTTTGACTTGTATGAAATGGACATTGCTTCCTTCTCTCCCAAAATGATCTATCAGAACGATGAAGGGTTTTATGTAAGCGCTATTTCTAAAAACAAAAAGATTTTTGCTTTAACGAAAAGCATTACAACCAGCAACAATGAAATGTACCTTTACGACAGGGAAACAAAAGAATTGAAGCATATTTCGCTACATGAAGGCGATGCGCAATACAGCCCTCAATTTTTCGACCTGGCTGATAAATTCCTGTATTTCCTTACAAACGAAGATAGTGAATTTCAGTACCTGATAAAATACGACCTTGAATCAGGTAAAAAGGAAAAAGTATGGGAAACAAACTGGAATGTGTGGTATGCCTATAATTCTTATAACGAAAAATACCGCGTGATCGGGGTAAACGAGGATGCAAAAACCGTGGTTCACGTTATTGATCTTAAAACAAACGAAAAAGTTAAATTTCCGGAATTTGATGACGGAAGCATTAAATCGGTGAGAATTTCCAGGAGTGAAAAACTTATGCGTTTAACTGTTGGGGGTTCAACTTCTCCAAACAATATTTATGTTTACAATTTTGAAAATAAAGAGCTTAAACAACTTACTCTGACATTAAATCCTGAGATAGACGCTGATGATTTAATTGCCGGTAAAGTAGTCCGTTATAAATCCTTTGATGGTTTAGAAATCCCCGCTATTTACTACCAGCCTCATAGTGCAACTCCCGAAAATAAAGTTCCTGCACTTATCTGGGTGCATGGTGGTCCGGGAGGGCAAGCAAGGCTTTCATATTTTGCTTTAATCCAGTATCTGGTGAATCATGATTATGCAATCCTCGCTGTTAACAACAGGGGAAGCAGCGGATATGGCAAAACATTTTATAAAATGGATGACCAGAAGCATGGAGATGTGGACTTGAAAGATTGTATTGCCGGAAAAGATTTTCTTGCATCAACGGATGTTATCGATATGGATAAAGTCGGAATTATCGGCGGTTCGTATGGCGGTTATATAGTTATGGCGGCGTTAGCTTTTACACCTGATGAGTTTGATGTTGGAGTTAACATTTTCGGTGTTACCAACTGGCTGAGAACACTGAAATCCATGCCGGCTTACTGGGAATCGTTCAGAGAGGCGCTTTATGCCGAAATGGGCAATCCCTTCACTGAGGACTCAGTCAGACTGTACAATTTTTCACCTGTATTTCATGGCGGTAACGTTACCAAACCTCTGATGGTGCTGCAAGGCGCAAACGACCCGAGAGTGCTGCAGGTTGAATCGGATGAGATGGTGGAAGCTGTCAGGGCAAACGGCGTCCCAGTAGAATATGTTCTGTTTGAAGATGAAGGGCATGGATTTATGAAGAAAGAAAATGAGATTGAAGGCTATGGCAAGATCAGTGATTTTTTGGATAAATATTTGAAAGGGAAATGATTTGATATTTGATTCTTGATTCTTCAAAAATACCATTCGAACGTGGAAAATTCCGGTGGAGTCGATCCATCTATATCAACAATTTTTCCGTTATTTAATAAAAATACAGCCTTTGTTTCCTTAATTGTAGCGGGAGTTGCATTAGCAACACTTGTTGCATCACGTGCTTGTATCAATAGCCAGTCAACTATATCTGAATTTGGAATAGAAGGAACGGATTCACTTCCTGTATAATACCAATCAGCTAATGGGTTTGCGTCATATGGTTGTTCAAGCGGCAATAGGCCGTTATCGTTTAATACTGTTGTCATTTCGCCCTGTACCGAATCATAAACAGCTTCGAGATTAAGTTGAAAAACCTTTACACAAAATGGTTCTAGTGCTGTAAGACTCCATTTGTTATCGCTGTCTTTTACCCTGAAAAACAATTTATGAACACCAAGTGATAAAGAAGTTATATCAATAGCATAACTTTCGTCAATGTCAGAACCTGTGGTAATAGACAATGATAGTTCCGTTTCCAAATCCGGGGTCTGTATCGAAAAAATATTCCAGTGCTATATTGCTATTTTGGTCAGCTGAATATCAGGTTGTAAAAAATGTTTGTACATCCAGTATATTCAAAGGTGCTAAAATAATATCAATAATTTTTATATGCAAATTTTTATATAAATTATTATTTTTATTTAAGAAAAACTTTAGCAGCAATAGACCTGTTTTCTGAAATCACTTTTACGATATAATGTCCCGTATTTGAATCCAGGGTTATCTTATTCACTTGAGAGTTAAACTGATTATGAATTATTTCCTGCCCCATCATGTTAAAAACAGAAATTGTTCCTTCAGCTAACTCATCTATTATTTTTACATATATGGTATTTTCTACTGCATACACCTGAATTTTTTCCAATTCAGATTCCTCAATTGCTAATGGCGTAAAATGCAAAACAAACCTTTCGGCATTTTCTCCCGTTGAATAGGTAAAACCGTATGAATTGTTCATAAGGTCAGTTGTTTCGCCGGTTTTAAGGTCATCCAGTATCACTTCACTAAAATCATTTACTTCGTTTAGACTAACACTATAAATTCCTGAAGTTCCGGCTATAAAGCCAAGCAATACACTTTCCGTTTCAGGAAGTTCATTAATTGATAAATTTTCCGTTCCGGCTTTAGTATAAATTTGAGGCAGTTCATTATTGTAATCTGTTAGGATTTTGTAAGCATCAAATTGTCCGTCAAAATTTTCGGTAGCTTCACTGTTGAAATGGATGTAGGTTTTATCCTCAAATCCGTTTCCTTCCGCTTTAATCACAACTAGATATGAAACATCTTCTTTATAAAAAGTTCCGGAACCCATTAGTGTTCTTACACTGTTATCAAGGTTTAGTGTAGCACTTGTAATTGCACTTACAAAAAACCCCTGCATAGGTGGAATATATCTTGACCCGCTTCCCGTAGTTCCATTCCATGTTAACCAATTACCGGTAGCTGCTTCAAGATAATATATAGAATTATTTATGCCCGAAAGAGTAGGGATCACCAAATTCCAGTCTATGGAAGAAGGATAAGGATTACCTGCCAGGTTCCAACCATAAGGAGCAGTAGCTGTATTGGTTACATTAAAACTTAAAGGTCCCGTATTTACATTTCCCATAAACTCAACCGTATTAGCACTGGCAAGAGTAGAGTATGCTGCATAGCCCTGCATCACGTTTAAAAAGACATTTGAAGGTATAATTTCGGAGTAAGTACCGGTAGTTTCACTAAAGCTTTGCAAATACATATCAATAAAGACTCCGGAATAAGCATTGGATAAAGGTGATGAAACCAGGTGCCAGTCAATTTCGTTGCCGGTAAAGTATCGTTCAACAGTTGCAGAAACTCCGGGTGTTTGGTGTATCAATGAACCTGTCCCCGAAGCATCCGATTCAATGATCAGGCCGTCGGTACCATTAAGGTTTGTCAATACTCCATTAACCGTTAATGCCCCCTGATTATGGATGTTTGCACTATTGTTAACTGTCAGATCATAACACTCCACATTTACACCGGAAGTTATATCGGGAAAATTACCGGATGCTCCACTTACATCAGGAATAACGGCAGTAATGCTTAAGTCGGGTATTCCATTATCCCAGTTTCCGGTAATATTCCATTCTGTACTCACATTTCCTGTCCAGCTTGTAATGGTCGGATTGTTTTTAATAATTTCATACATCGAAGTCAAACTCCATTTCTCGTCACTGTCTTTCACCCTGAAAGAGAGGTAGTGTGTACCAATACTTAATCCAGTCAGGTCAACAAAAAAGTTCTCATTGACATTCACTCCTGGTGTGATAGGTACACTTGTTGCATTTCCAAATCCGGGATCCGTATCAATAAAATATTCCAGGGCAATAATATCGGGAATGGGTGGTTGAGGCACCGGCAATTCCAGTTTAAAAATATCCCGCAAATCGGTAAGGCTCCATTTTCCATCACTATCTTGTGTACGGAAGAAAAGTTTATGAAAGCCCAAATTTAGCCCGGTAATATCAATGATGTAATTTTCATCAATATTTTGACCGGTAGTAACAGAAAGTGCTGTGCCATTTCCGAAACCGGGATCGGTATCAATAAAATATTCCAGGGCAACAATATCGGGAATGGGTGGTTGAGGCACCGGCAATTCCAGTTTAAAAATATCCCGCAAATCGGTAAGGCTCCATTTTCCATCACTATCTTGTGTACGGAAGAAAAGTTTATGAAATCCCAAACTTAGCCCGGTAATATCAATGATGTAATTTTCATCAATATTTTGGCCTGTAGTAACAGAAAGTGCTGTGCCATTTCCAAATCCGGGATCGGTGTCAAAGAAATATTCCATGGCAACAATATCAGGTATGGGCGGTTGTGCTACAGGAAGATCCAGCTTGAAAATATCTCGCATATCCGTCAGGCTCCATTTTCCGTTGCTGTCTTTTACCCGGAAGAAAAGTTTGTGAAATCCCAGGGTTGTCCCTGACAAACTAATAGAGAAGTTTTCATCAATGTTCGCCCCTGTGGTAATACTAACCGGTGTTCCGTTGCCAAAGCCCGGATCCGTATTCAAAAAGTATTCAACAGCCGTAATATCGGGCTGTGCAATAACACTAAATGAAAGTATGCACAAAAGGACAATCAAATAAACCGATCGATATGTTAGTCGTTTTTTCATGACGAACAAATCTTAATTATGGGTTTTTGCTTTGATATTGACATTTATGGGAACTACATCGCTTCCATAGTTATTGAGGTTCACTTCCCATATGGCAGGGATAGCAGGAATCAAAGAGATATGATAAGGATAACTACCACCATACAAACCGCAGTCTTCACCAAACAGGCCGGCACCAATAGCTGGCGATCCGGGAGCAAGTTGTAAGTCACTGTCAATTCCTGTTGTGTAATCAACGAATACTGTGGCCATACTAACATTTTGCTGGTTTCCATCGGCAGTTCCAAATTGTGTGCTGTTACTAATGTTATTGTTGTAATAAGAACCATTAGGAATAAAATTACCCAGAATCATTATATTATTATACATCTGCGTTTCCTTGGCACTTATGGTAGTATTATTATTATTCGCATGGAAAACATTTTGACAAATTAAAACATTATCTGCAACGACAGTATTACTCAGCCGAATTGTATAATTTGAGTAATAGTTACTTTGAGCATAAATGTAATTATTCCTGATAATAAGGTTAGTTAGGTTAGCACCGGTCGAAGATATTCCATAACAATATCCATTAGAGTTGTAATTAACAATACGTATCCAATTACCTTCAATTATTACATTTTCACAGTTTCCGGCAATTGATACTCCATAATAATGCAGATGATAACCATTTAGGTTTGTAAAAAACCTGTTTCTTCTGATTGTAATATCATCGGTGTTAATGTAAATTGCTGCTTGTTGGACACGCAGGCCTGCAATAATAGTATTTTCAGATCCTGAATTTAAGGTAATTTGACCTACATAAGCGACTTCTTTATAAGCCTGTGTTTCACTATTTTCATTTAGGAATTCACCGGGACCAATTATTATAAGTTGTTTGGTACAAATAAGAGTTCCGTAAGAAGTTGGGCTTCCTCCAATATATAGGGTGTCCCCGTTTAAAACCCCTGCATCATCATGTGCAGTTTGTAATGTTGTAAAATCTGCATCTGCATTTGCACGGTTGTTAACTCTCCATACTGTTGCAGAAGTCATTTGGGCAATCATAATTATTGCCGTTGCGATAATTGTAATTTTTTTTGTCATAATGTTTTGTTTTTGAGGTTTAAAAAAAAATAATATTAAAATTTTGTCATAAACCTCTAAACGCTTTTGAAGCGCTAAGAGGTTTTGAAGCGCTGCTTACCGGACCAAAATCATCCTTTTAGTTTCAATAGCATTGTTTCCAACTTTCAATGAGTAGAAATAAATCCCTCCATCAAGGTGGCTTGCATCAAATGGGATAGTATATGTTCCAATAGTTTGGAATCCGTTAGCCAAGGTTTGAATTTCCTTTCCAAATACATCGTAAACCTTCAAACTAACAAAACCTGAATTTGTCAGAGAATATGTAATTTTCGTAGATTCGCCGAAAGGATTAGGATAGTTTTGCTCAAGCAAAGCTCCTGCTGAAATATCGGAATTATTTTCGATACCAACTAAAATTTGATCCAATGGTTTTCTGTATATCCCGCCGTTGCCTTTACCTGATTTTTCAGCTGTTGTAAAACCAAGGAATAAATCTGTTGAGTTGGCATGCGCTGCAGTTACTTCTCCCTGAATTCCACCCAAATCCAATTGAGTCCAATTAAAAAAATCATCGGAGTAAAAACCGTTTTCGCCAAAAGCAAAACACATTATACCCGTAGGTGAAACAGGTGTAGAAAGAATAAAAGTAAGATTAAGCTTTTCATCCGGAATTAAAGGACCCCAATTACCTGATAAATCATAATCGTAATATAATCCGCCGTGAGTAGCAATAAGAACTAATGAACCAAGCCCCGTAAGCCTTTTAACCTTAAGAGCATCACCACTTAGGCCGGTGTTTACTTCTGTCCAATCTGCTGCACCATCAATAGCCCAATATGTTCCTCCATCGGTTGCCATAACAGTAAATTCAAGATCGTCATCGCTGTAGCCACCCAGGTCATTAACAATAAAGCCATCACCTGATAAACCTGTATTGGCAGCTGTCCAGGGTCCGGTGTATTCCTCAGAAGCAAATACACCCCCACCGTTGGTTCCTACCATAAAATCTCCACCCATGTTTTCATCGCCCCACCAGAAGTAATTTACATCTGTATTGGTCAAACCGGTTGATGTACAATCAGTATAATCAACCTGATCTAATGTAATATATGGACCCCCTTCAGTGGCTACAAACATGGATGTGTATGATGCATAGCCACGAATATCATTCACAAACAGGTTTCCAAGGTTCCCATTGATGTCATTCCAGTTCTCTCCGTTATCATAAGTTTTATAAACCCCTCCGCCATAAGTGCTTAAAACCATGGTGTCGGCAAAAGGCCATAATGATGTGGGCGGATAATCATCGAGTCCGTTATTAACTGGAACCCACTGCGCAAAAAGTGAAGATGCGCAAAATACGATTGCTAACTGAAGTAAAAGTTTTTTCATTTTTTGTTCCTCCTTTTTTTAGTTATTAATTATTGATTCTGTTTTATAAAATGCTTAAATGTGTGAATGCTTAAATGCGTAAATGATTAATAACATCGTTATTATTTAAGCATTTAATCATTTTATCATTTTTTCCTTAATCAGTTTTTACTTTACTTACTGAAATAAGCGTTTCGGTTGTTGTTGTGGTAGTAGATGTATTATAACCATAATCCGTTTCTTTCGTTTCTTTCACTGCATTTCCGGTTGTGTAAAGAAAATCATCTGATTTGTTAATTGCAATGTCGCTTATATATGAAACCCTGACCTTAACTGTTTTACCCCATGATTTATCACGTGTATCTGCATCATCTATCCATTGAATCCCGCCATTGGTATCAAATTTCATTATAAACGGGCCCTTGGCTTTTTTCCCATCAAAAGTAACCTTCTTGAAAACTATTGCCCCTGAAATAAATACATTGCCGTCTTTGTCGCAAACCATGCCTGTAAGGTTTGGGGTTCCTTTGCCTTCAGCATTCTTGACCCATTTAATATTTCCATCCTTATCAAGCTTGGCAAGAAATGCATTTCCAAGTTCTATTCCTTTTACGTTAGCCTCTGACGATAGTGTTTTATCATCAAACTTTGCCCCGTCGAAATGAATACCGGTAAAATATACGTTCCCACTTGCATCAACAGCGATAAACTGACCGCCTTCGTAATCGGTGGCGGGTTTTGTAGCATAGGCACCACTGCTGATGGGTTGGCCCGTTCCAAACTGTTTAATCCAGGCTGTTTTTCCTTCCTTATCAAATTTAATAACGATGATATCCGATAAACCGTTGGCTTCTATTTTTTTTCCCTCAAAAACACCTGTTCCACCGATACTCCCGGTCAGATAGATATTTTCATCATCATCAACATCAAGATCTGCAAAACGTAGATTCATCACACCTACCCTTTTCCAAATTAATTCACCATCCGGTGTAAGCTTTACTGTAACCGTGTGGTTGCCTGTATAAAACTCATCTCCTTCAATTAGTTGGTCTTCATAATAGGCTTTTCCCAAATACTGCTTTTCAATAGGTAATGCCGGGTCATGTACCCAATCATCGTACATGCCCAAAACATTAGCTGCAACATATACATTACCCAATTTATCTGTTTTTACAGCGTAGCCATAAGTTGTTGCCATGCCCCATTTCGAATCATAATTACCACCTTGCCTTACCCATAAAAATTTCCCATCAGAATTGTACTTAGCTATAAAAAAGCCATACTTGTGTTTTGGACTGATAGTAGTAGTACCAAAAGTTGTCTCTCCTTCAAAAGATCCGGTAACATATAAATTGTTTTGATTGTCGGTAGTGATACTTTTTCCTTCTATATTACCCTGGCCTGTGATTTGAATACCCCAAAAGATAGTTTCCCCATACGGGTCGATTTTGGCAATAAAAGCATCATTTATATCGGGCGATTTGCTTCCGCTTTTTAACTCAATGCTTCCAAAACTAATTTTCCTGGCAAAGTTGGCCATAACATAGAAGTTATCCTCACTATCAGTACAGACTTTGTGGAAAACTGACACCAGCGACACATCATGCGTGAGGGGTTTTGCCCATAGTGTTTTTTGTGCATGTATGGTGTATGGAATAATTAAGATCGATATTAGAAAAACTATTGTTTTCATGCCTTTATTTTTTCGCCCTGTTAATTACCCAGTTCCCCATTTTCTTTGATAAAGCAGTCATCACGTTACCTATATTATCATAACTTGTAACGCCGGTTTTGGAATTTGCGAATTGCAACTGTTTTGCAAAAAAGCGTGTGCCACAATAAAACTGTCCGCGATTCTTATCTTCAGGGCCTTCAGACATAGGGTTTGGGCCAAGCATAAACAACGATACGGCATCTACAACATAATCTTCCTTATTCTTTTTGGTTTTTCGGGTAACAATATAACAAACGACCACAGCATCAACACCCAATCCTTTTGCTAATTCATAACCAAGGCTTGATGTCATTTTTCTGTTAGCTCCCCCAATTCCGGTATTTACGAAATTGGCGACTGTTGATGCGCTAATGGGTTCGTTGACAACAAAAAACGGTCTGTATCCCTCATCATAGGGACAAATTTTTAAAGTTGATGCAGTAGCCTGTACATAAGCGCCAATTTGTGTTCTTTCAGTTTTTTCTTTTTTCCCTGATTCCTGGTTAAAACCATAGAAAAAATCTTTCTTTTCCTGGGTATCCAAAAACTCATCCGGTGTGAGCAAATCAATATCGTACTCTTCGAAGCCTGCTTTTAAAGGTTCTATACTTTTTGCATAGAAACCATCAACATGTGTTTGACCCAGAGCATCAGGTGTCCTCCATACAGCAGCGGTGGAGTATGCCCCACCCTTTTTAGCTTCACCACAGGCAGGGTCGTAAAGGTAGAAACTTACTAATGCTACTTTTTTTGGTTTCGGGTCCAGCAAATCAACATTTACACTATATCCTCCACCCTTTTTGGATGTTCTCCCTTCGGCAGGGAAATCGAATTTAGCACTTATTTTATCAACATCTGCTGTTTTTTCAGCAAAGGGAGTTGATTTTTGGGCCATGAGGCCGTGGCCTAAACAAATGAGCAGACCCAACAAGATAATACATAAATTTTTCATCATTTTTTGTTTTAAGGTTAATAATAATTTCAATGCGAAATTATAATTGTGTAAAATTACTATAAATTTGTAATATATACAATAGGGGAAATGACTTAATTTGATAGGGTAAATACCCTATTTGATAATAATAAAGTCAAAATAATTGTTTATTCCGCTAATCCATGCTTCAAACAAAAACGGATCAATTCAACAATATTATGAACATCCAATTTTCGCATGATACTGGTGCGATGGTTATCAATAGTTTTCGGGCTGATATAAAGTTTTTCGGATATTTGTTTATTTTTCAATCCGATACAAAGATGCCGGATGATTTCTTTTTCTCTGTTGCTCAACATTGCTATTTTTGAAAGATAGGAAGAATCGGGATTATTAAAATCGTTATCTTTAACTATTGTTTTAATTACTTCATCCGAAAAATGGGTTTTATTTTTTAGAACCTGGTTAATGGCAAAAATAAATTCATCTTTATCACACGTTTTAATTAAATAGCCTTTTACTCCCATGCTCATCATTTTCCTGATCAGACTTTTTTCCTTGTGCATGGTGAGGATAAGTATTTTAATATCCGGATATAATTTTAACAAAATTTCCGAAGCCTGCAAACCATTCATGTTGGGCATGTCCATGTCAACGATACACAGATCGGGAACCGATTCCTGAACCTTTTTTACCAACTCTTTGCCATTATTAACTTTGCCTGCCACTTTAAGGTTTTCTTCAGAATTGAGCATAACAGACAGGCTGTCCAGGAAAATTTCATGGTCATCAGCGAGGATGATGTTATGTGCTGGTTTTTCCATTAATGTGTTTGTTCTGTTAAATAAGTCCACAGTCCACAGTCTACAGTCTGACTGCCGACTGCCGACTATGCCAATCCAATCCTAATAGTTGCAGTAGTACCTTTACCTTTACCCGAATCCATATTCAAATTTCCGTTTATAGTGCTCAAGCGGTTATTTATATTTAACATACCTATTCCGTAAGATGCTTCACTTTCCGGAATCCCCCGTCCATCATCCCGGACGATGAGAATACAGTGGCTTTCCATTTTCATAAGTTGAACATCTACCTTTTTTGCCCCGGAATGTTTAATAATATTATTAAATAATTCCTGTGCAATTCTGTATAAAGCAATTTCAACATTCGAGGGTAAGCGTTTTTTTAATCCAAAGGTTTCAAAGCTATATTTAACGTTTGTCTTAAAAAAACTATTTTCCAGCAAATCTTCCAAAGCATCTACCAATCCTAATTCTAATAAAGCTTTTGGCATCATTTGGTGAGATATGTTCCTAATGTCTGTGCCAGTATCTGTTACCATCTTTTCAACCTTTAAAATGTCTTCCTTTAGTTCCGGTTTCGTTTCAATAATTCCTTTTGCAAAGTTTTGAAAATACATTTTTATAGCGCTAATTTGCTGGCCTATACCATCGTGAAGGTCTTTTGCAATTCTTTTCCTTTCCTCCTCCTGTGCATTAAACACTGCTTTTAATCCTTTTTCTCTTTCCATAATTATTGCCGAATCCTTTTCAGCCTGTGCTTTTCGCTTATTTCGTTGAGAAATAAATAAAATGAAGAAGATCAAAATAAGGCTGGCGCCTATTATTCCTATAATCCATTTGTTACGGTTATATAACCGTATTTCGGTCAGAGCCTTTTCCTTTTGCAATCTTTCGTTTTCGGCTTTTTCCTTCAGGAGTGCTTTTTCCTTCTTCTCAGTTTCATATTTTACCTTGATCTGCTCGATTTTTTCATCCCTGTCAACATTATACAAACTATCATCAATAGCTTTAAATTCCAGGTAAAGTTCAGATGCTTTTTTATATTGCCCATTTTTATTATAAAGTTCGGCTAATTGAAATAAAATCTTCGACCTGACCCTAATTGAGCTTTCATCATCTAATAGACTTTTTGCCTTGAGTAGAATATTTAGCTCGTTTTCAGTATCGCCTGATTGATTATAAACATGTGCCTTGTTGAGTAAACTTGATGCCGCTTTATAAAAATTCTGAACTTCTAAATGTTCATTAATAGCTTTATTATAATAAAACAATGCAGAGTCCGGTTTATGAATATCTTCATAAACCATTGCCAGTCCGTTAAATGCGGTTCCTAATGCGTAATGGTTATCTGTTTTAATATAAAAGGGAATAGCTCTTTTATAATAGTAGGCACTGGAGTCATATTTTTTCAGACTCCAGTATAGAAGCGCTATGTTTAGTCTTGAATCATTTATCCCATATTCATCGCTAATTTCCTCACGTATTTTAAGACTGCTAAACTGGTATTGCAATGCAGAGGAATCGCGGTCTTGCTCCATAAGTATCAAACCGATATTATTATAAGTATTGGCAACGCCTCTTTTTTTACCAAGTTTCTCGAATAATTTCAGTGATTTGAAAAAATTATCAATCGCTTTATCATATATGGATTTATTCCAATATACCAGCCCGATGTTATTATAAGCACTTGCTATTGTGATGGAATCATTGGCTTTAACAGCACACAACAAGGCTGAATCGTAAAATATCAAAGCACTATCCCATACGTTTTTTACATCATATACAATTCCAATCCTGTTAAAAGATTCACCTTTTATCAGGTTATCATTTTCATCTTTTCCAATTTCCAATGCTCTTTGACCAAACTTTAATGCTGAATCGGGATTGATATAAACCAGCTTTAAACAAATATTATTTAAAGTTTTTGACTTCTTATATTTATCGGTTATTGCGGGCAGCGTATTAATTAAACTGTCAATTTTATTTTGTTGAGCAGAACAAAATATAATTATATAGTAAAATACCACCAATAAAAATAGTCGTGCCATATTTCAATACAAAATGATTAGAGTTGTAAAAATAATATAATTTGGAAAAATACAACCTCCGGGAGAGAAATAGTTTTGATGCCCATTGAAGATTCAGGATTCGGCTCGTGCCACTAATGATATTATACCGACACGGACAAGTTTTGCCCGCCTGAATGACACAGTTGGGCATGCCCGCCTGCCTGAGTTATACGGCTGGCAGGTAAAAAATATAAGTCTTTTCCTATCGATATAACTCTCCCCAAACAGTATTGACTTTCGTACCGATTATTCGGTATTAAGAACGAGTATACATACAAAATAACGTCATTTGTATCCACATGAAAATAAACTGATACTGAACGGGAATGCCCGCCTGAACGGACGGGCAGGCAAAATAATATGAACACAACTCACTTTAAATCACTATAATTGCTTTTCAGTAATTTGCGAAGTTTATGCGTTTCAGTATATATAAAAAGCCGTCTTTTGGAATACATGGATTATTTATTGTATTTTTGCTTATATTAAAATTAAGTTATTTTCAATACTTATTTTATTGATTTATGGAAAATACAGAAGCACTATATTTGGAAGCATTGAACTTAAGACCTTCGGAAAGGATTCATCTTATAGAAATGCTGGCACAAAGCTTAGATAAATCAGATGAAAAAATAGAACGGGTTTGGGCTAAAGAATCCGAAGAAAGATATTATGCTTTAACAAAAGGTAAAGTAACTACCATTCCTTTGGAGCAGATAATAGAAAAATATAAACAATGAAAGTTGAATTTCTTGAGCCTGCTTTAATTGAATTAGATGATGCAATTGATTATTATAACATGCAATCCAAGGGCTTGGGAGATGATTTTTTAATGAAACCTTATCTATTATTAGGTTAATTTCTAGTTTCCAAAGGCTTGGGAAAAACATACAGCAAATACCAGAAAACCAATAGTAAAAAGATTTCCAAATAATTTTAATTTCTTGTATCCGCAATAATAAAATTTTTATCATTGCAGTTGCTCATCAACATAGAAATCCTGAATATTGGGTAAATAGGATTTTATAAATAGATTACTAAAATATGGAAACAATTGAGCAAAATGGCTTTACAGGCATACCTTTCGAACGTGAACTGGTGTTCACAAGTTCCCGCAGCAGCGGTCCGGGCGGGCAGCACGTGAATAAGGTCAGCACTAAAGTTGAACTCAGGTTTCATATTCCCAACTCTGGTTTGCTCAATGATGAAGAAAAAGATATCCTTCTAATAAAGCTTAAAAACAAGATCAATAGCGAAGGTGAACTGATTATTGTTTCGCAGGATGATCGTTCGCAATTGAAAAACAAGGAAAAAGCAATTGAAAAGTTTTATGAATTATTGCAGAAGGCACTCACCCCTCCCAAAAAACGAAAACCCACCAAACCCACGCCGGCATCAAAAGAAAAGCGATTGGAGAAGAAGCGGATAATAGCTGATAAAAAGGAGAAAAGAAAACCGCCGGATGCTTTGTGAAATGAGTCAACACCATAGTTATCATGTATGATGTGTGATGTCAAATACAAAAAATTAATATTTTATTGGTAACTTACTTCATGTTTTACCCCACAACCTTAGCGGCAAAGAACTCACGGTTCATGCGGGCTATGTTGGTAATTTTAATTCCTTTCGGGCATTCTGCTTCGCAGGCGTAAGTGTTGGTACAGTTTCCGAATCCTAATTCATCCATCCTGGCTACCATTGCATTCACTCTGTCCATGGCTTCAACTTTTCCCTGAGGCAGGAGCGCAAGTTGTGATATTTTGGCTGATACAAACAACATTGCAGAAGCGTTTTTACAGGCAGCAACACATGCGCCACATCCTATACATGATGCAGAATTAATTGCTTCATCGGCATTTTCTTTCTTAGCCAAAATAGAATTTGAATCAGGGGCAGAGCCTGCATCAACAGAAATAAAACCTCCGGCAACAATGATCTTATCAAATGCATTACGGTCAACTATCAGGTCTTTAATAACAGGAAACGATTTTGCCCGCCAGGGTTCAACAATCAGTGTCTGTCCATCTTTGAATGAACGCATGTGCAATTCACAGGTTGTTGTTTTCTCACCAGGCCCGTGAGGATTGCCGTTAATATATAAGCTGCAGCATCCGCATATTCCTTCCCTGCAATCGTGATCATAAGCAACAGGATCACCGCCTTCTTCTATCAGCTTTGTGTTTAAAGCATCCAACATTTCGAGAAATGACATTTCAGGTGAAACATCATCCAAAGTGTAATCTTCAAATTTACCCTTGGCTTTCGCATTTTTTTGCCGCCAGATTTTAAGTTTTATATTCATTGCTGTTATTATTGTTATATTTTATCATTCAACCATTATTTATAGTCTCTAACCTTCACTTCAACATATTCATAGTTCAATTCTTCTTTATGCAATTCAGGCGGTTTGTCTTTTCCTTTATATTCCCAAACCGAAACATACGAATAATTCTTGTCATCGCGTTTTGCTTCGCCGGTTTCTGTCTTGCTTTCTTCACGGAAATGAGCACCGCATGATTCTCTGCGGTTCAAACCATCGGTAATTATTAATTTTGCCAGTTCGAAGAAGTCAGCTACCCTTCCGGCTTTTTCTAATTCCTGGTTCAATTCATCTGCAGTTCCCGGTACTTTTACGTCTTTCCAGAATTCCTTTTCCAATTCATCTACCAAAACCAAACCTTTCTTCAAACCTTCTTCATTTCTTGTCATTCCACTGTAATCCCAGAGAATTTTCCCTAATCGTTTATGGAATGAAGTAACAGTTTGCCTGCCGTTTACCGAGAGCAGCTTTTCAATTTTTGACTTAACAGCCTTTTCAGCTTCTTCAAATTCATGAGTATCAGTCGGTATCTTTGGCGTCCTGATCTCATCAGCGAGATAGTTACCTATTGTATTAGGAATAATAAAGTAACCATCGCCGGAGCATTGCATCAATGAACTTGCACCCAATCGGTTTGCACCGTGATCGGAGAAATTGGACTCGCCAATAGCGAATAAACCCGGAATAGTAGTCATTAGTTCATAATCAACCCATAAGCCACCCATAGTATAATGCCCGGCAGGATAAATACGCATCGGCTCTTCATAAGGGTTAATACCTGTTATCTTTTCATACATTTCAAAAAGATTACCGTACTTCTCTTCAATGGCTTCCTTGCCTTGTTTTGCAATAGCATCTTTAAAGTCAAGATTTACAGCCAAACCCGTATCACCAACTCCATAACCGGCATCACACCTTTCTTTGGCTGCTCTTGAACCTACATCTCTCGGTACAAGATTTCCGTAAGCAGGGTATCTTCTTTCCAAATAATAATCTCTTTCTTCTTCAGGAATATCATTAGCAGGTCTTTTGTCTCCCTTTTTCTTTGGAGCCCAAACTCTGCCGTCATTTCTCAGCGATTCGGACATCAGTGTTAACTTTGCCTGGTAATCGTTTAATACAGGGATACTTGAAGGATGTATCTGAATAAAACTCGGGTTCCCCCAAAATGCTCCTTTTTTATAAGCTGTCCAGGCAGCCGATGCATTAGAATTAACAGCGAGAGTAGAAAGGTAGTAAATAGTTCCGTAGCCGCCTGTTGCCAGAACTACGGCATGTCCTGAATGTCTTTCTATTTCGCCGGTTATTAGATTCCTTGTTATAATTCCCCTGGCTTTTCCATCAACGATAATTAGTTCGAGCATTTCACGGCGGCTGAACATTTTCACGGTACCATTCTTTACCTGCCGGCTTAATCCTGAATAAGCACCTAATATACATTGCTGCCCTGTTTGTCCTTTGGCATAAAATGTTCTTGAAACCTGCACCCCGCCAAATGAACGGTTATCCAATGTGCCGCCATATTCCCTGGCAAAAGGAACGCCCTGAGCTGTTAACTGATCAATGGTAGCATTACTGACTTCTGCTGCACGATAAACATTTGCTTCTCTTGCCCTGTAATCGCCGCCTTTTATCATATCGTAAAAAAGACGGTAAACGCTATCGCCATCGTTTTTGTAGTTCTTTGCTGCATTAATGCCCCCCTGTGCTGCAACCGAATGTGCCCTTCTCGGAGTATCCTGGAAACAAAAGACTTTCACATTATATCCTAACTCTCCTAATGAAGAAGCTGCTGACGCACCGGCAAGTCCCGTACCGACAAGAATAATATCCAGCTTCTTTTTATTAGCCGGGTTCACTAATTTCATAGAGGATTTGTATTTTGACCACTTTTCTGCTAACGGTCCTTCGGGTATTTTTGAATTTAAAGTAACCATATATAGTTATGTTTTTTTCTGTTATTAATAATTACCAAAATATACAGCCAGAGGAATAATAATAAAACCCAATGGCAGAATAATGGAAATAAGAGTACGAACCTTATTGATAATAGGGGTATATTTATAATGATTTAATCCGAGCGACTGAAAGGCTGACTGGAATCCGTGATGTAGATGAAAACCTAAAATAATAAAGGCAATAATATATCCAATCACATATTCTATCAATTTGAATCTGGCTAACACCAAGGCTGCCATATCGTGATAGTGATTGCCGTTAATAGTAACTTCGCCCATTTCCCCAAACTTTGAACGGAAATAAAAATTTATAAGATGGATTATCAGGAAAATCAAAATAATTATTGCAGTATGGATCATAAATTTGGAGAAAGGTGATTTATGCGACCAGCCTTCTACTTTATAGCGATGAGGGCGCGCCCACCAGTTTTGAATTTGCAAAACCAATCCGTATATGATATGGATGATGAACCCGCCAAACAATACAACCTCAAAAACCTTAATTATAAGATTTGATGCCATAAAATTAGCAGCAATGTTGAACCAGTCGGTATCGGGTAATAATACCAATATGTTTATACCCAAATGAACAAACAGGAATGTAATTAAAAACAATCCTGCAAATGCCATTATAAATTTTTTTGCAAGCGATGATTGAAATCTCGAAGTGCCCATAATCAATGATTTAGTCAAAAAATACTTAATACTTCTGCCCTTTTGTTATTAAATTAACAATGCAAAAGTATATTTTTATTTATTTTATCGGATTATAAATTTAGATATTTCTTTAATTTGTATAGATTTTAAATAACCGTAAACTTATAACTCATGAAATACCAACACATCAAAACATCCTTTTTTATTAATAACCGGGTAAAGCTTGTAAAAAAACTCCTGCCCGGTTCTGTAGCAATAATCAATGCAAATGATGAACTAAACCGCAACGCTGACCAGAATTTTCCTTTCCGTCAAAATTCGGATATGTTTTATCTGACAGGACTGCAACAGGAAAAATGTATTCTAACCTTATGCCCCGATTTTCCTGATAAGAAATTAAGGGAGATTGTTTTTACCATAAAACCAAATGAACAGCTTGAAACATGGACAGGGCATAAATATATTAGAGAAGAAGTAAGAAAGATTTCCGGAGTGGAAACCGTTAAATGGCTTGATGACTTTGATGCGGTTCTCAGAGACCTTGTTTTAAATTCAGATAATATCTACATTAATCTTAATGAGTATATAAAATATCAAACGGATGTGGCTTATCGCGATAATCGCTTTGCTACAAGCATAAAAGAGCAATATCCTGCCCACAACATTGAAAGATTAGCGCCCTTAATTACAAATCAAAGGCTTGTTAAAGAACCTGAAGAAATTAAGTTGATCCAAAAAGCGTGTGATATCACTGAATCGGCTTTCAGGCGTATTCTGAAATTTGTTAAACCTGGCGCAAAAGAATATGAAATTGAAGCTGAGATAACGCATGAATACCTGATGAATGGCGCAGGAGGACATGCTTACCAGCCGGTTATCGGATCAGGGAAAAATGCTTTGGTGCTTCATTATATTGAAAACAGCGGGGAATGTAAGGATGGCGACCTTTTGCTTATGGACTTCGGCGCCGAATACGGCAACTATGCAGCCGACTGCACACGGACAATCCCAGTTAACGGAAAATTTACCACACGACAAAGGCAATGTTATGAAGCTGTTTTAAGGGTTCAGAAAAAAGCCATCAAGCTTTATAAACCCGGAAACACCATTGACAAGGTGAATAAAGAAGTGTGGAAAATGATGGAAAAGGAAATGATGGGTTTGGGATTGTTTACCAAAGAAGATGTTGAAAAGCAAGATGCTGACCAGCCTTTGTACTCCAAATACCTGATGCACGGCGTGGCTCACTTCATCGGTTTAGATGTGCATGATGTGGGCGGTAAATACCAGGAATTTAAAAAAGGAATGATACTTACCTGCGAACCGGGACTTTATATTAAGGAAGAAGGTATCGGAATAAGGATTGAGAATGATATTTTGGTAGATGAAAAACCGGTGGATCTGATGGAAAATATTCCGAGGGAAGTGGAGGAGATTGAAAGATTGATGATTTAAGATTTTAGATTTAGTATGAGGGAATATAATTAACACTCCCCTGTGAATAAAATTTTCGATATGGGTTATAACCTTATCATACAATATACGACCTTTGTGCAGCGTTGAGTTCCAACAGAAATGAAATCGTTAATATACATATTATTTTCAGGAATTATTTTTATCTTTTATATTCCGTTTCATGCCTTTTCGCAACTTTTCGAAAACCGGATATCGAAGGAAGAGTATATTGAATTATATAAAGATATTGCTATTGAAAAAATGAATATGTTTAATATACCTGCAAGCATTACACTTGCACAAGGAATACTTGAATCAGGACACGGTAATAGCAAACTTGCAAAAAAGGCAAATAACCATTTCGGTATTAAATGCCATAATGAATGGAACGGAAAGACCTTCCACATGGATGATGATGCTAAGAATGAATGTTTCAGGAAATACAAAAGCCCTCATGACTCTTTTAAAGACCACTCGGACTTTCTATCATCACGCGACCGGTATTCTTTTTTATTCGACCTGGATATAACCGACTACAAAGGCTGGGCTAAAGGACTAAAAAAAGCCGGATATGCCACAAACCCAAAATATCCGCAACTTCTGATCAACATCATTGAAGAATTCAGTCTCTATGAGCATGATAAATATTATAATAAAGATTTAGCCAGCCTGCAAAAACTTCAGGTAACAAAGGAAGGCAGCTATCGCAAAAAAACTACTTCACCTGATGATTTCGAACTTTTAACAATCGGGGCAGCTAACAGGGAAATTTATATTAATAACAGCGTTAAATTTATTTTTTCAAAAAGAGGAGATGACTTTTATAAAATCGCACAGGATTTTAATATTTATACATGGCAGGTTTATAAATACAATGATCTGAAAAAGAAAGATAATATAAAAGAAGGTCAGATGATCTATTTAGAAGCTAAAAAAAATAAAGGTAATAAACCATATCATATTGTTCAACCCGGAGAAACACTTCACGACATTTCTCAGCTTTACGGTATAAAGCTGAAGCAATTAAGTAAGTATAACACCTTATATAAAAATGCCAGACTCTATCCGGATCAGAAAATAAAGCTCAGAAAATAAAAAAGGATGTCCCGCGTTAGAGACATCCTTTACAGATTTAGAAATAACCTGTCAGATTATTTTATAAATACTTTTTCAGTATAAAGATTAGTTCCGGTATTAACTTTTACAATATAATATCCTGCTTCAGTATTTACATCAATTTTATTCAGAGAGTTATTCAGGAGTTTTGTGCGTATTATTTCCTGTCCCATAGTGTTGCAAATACTTACATCTCCCTGTATTGCCTGCTTAGTATTATTTCTAATATAAACACTGTTTTCGACTGAATATATTGTAATGTCTTTATTTGTTTCAACATCTAATGGCTGATCCTCAATGCCGACAACTCCAAAATGAATAATAAATCTGGCAGGATCATCTTCCGGGTTTGCAACGAAAGTATATTCATTTTGTTCAGTAAGGTCAGTCATTACACTTTCCTGTATGTCCTCAAGATAAATACCTGTTGATAAACCAAAACTTTCAAGGTCTGAAGCAATAATAGTGTATTCTGTTTCTGCTCCTACTTCAAACCCAAGTGGAATTGCCATACCTGATGACATCTCAGGCAGGACGTTGATTGATAAAATCTCATCACCGGCAATCGAATAAAGCTGGGGAGCCTCATCAATTCCATATTTTTTATAAGCATCAAAGTCACTGTCAAAACCCTCAGTGGCATATTCGTTGAAATATATAAAGGTCTTGTCATTGTATCCGTTTCCATTTACAGTCAGCTCAAGTAATTGGTCAACACCTGAACCTTTATATGGGTCATAACCATGCAATTTTGCACTGTTAGTTACTTGCAGTGCAGGACCTGGAGCATTAGCTTTTACAAAGAAAGACTGCATTGCCGGAATTATACCATTTGTAAGATCTCCAGTTCCATTAACCCATACCAAATATTGCACACCATTCCAAACATAAACGGCTCCGTCAATATTGGTTTTTGTCCAGTTTGCATCATCCCAATCAATTGCACATGGGTATGGATTTCCACCGAGGTTCCAGCCATCACCACCACTACCAACATTATAAGATACCGGTATTGAAGTATTACCTTCATTCAATGGACCCCCGTTAAAGGTAACTGTTGTACTGCCGAACCATACTGGTGATGACCATGCGGCATATCCTTGACCGGGAGGCAAAGGGACACCAAGATTAACAATATAAGTCCATGTCGTTGTAGGTTCATTATAATATTTTAAATAAATATCAAAGAAAACATCAGACACAGCACTAGTTACGGGAGATGAAACGTAATGCCATCTGTTTTCAAAAAGATAAAGCTCTACATCAGCTTGCCCTGTTACTGAAACGCCGCCATATTCTACTAACGAACCCGTAGCTGTAGCATCTGCTTTTAAAAGAAAATCGCCATGAACAAACAGGTAATAACCGGAACTGACGGTTAATTCAGCGCCTGCATTTATAGTAAGATCGTTACAATTTGCATCAGCATTTACTATGGGATAAACAGTTCCGGATGGTATTATAACGTCAGTTATTGAGTAAGGTACCCCGTTATCCCAGTTACCATAAGTATTCCAGTCAGTAGAAATATTTCCTGTCCACTCAGTGTTTGCCCCGGCATAAGTATGGATAGATATCGTATTGGAATTAGTACTGGCGCCAGCTGCATTTACGGCACGAACACGATAATAATAAGTAGTATTTTGTGTTAAGCCGTCAACAAGCTTGGAAGTTACATAAACAGTAAGATTTTCAAAACCATAGACATAAGAACTAAAGTTTTGGTTTAAAGAAACATCAAGCTTATAATAGTCCGGCGCTCCGCCTGCAGGTGCGTTCCAGTTAGCTGTAAACTCGTCATGTTTAATATCCGTAGCATCAGTGGCAGGAGGTGCGTTACAAAAAGTTATGGCTGTAATAATATTTGAATTACCACTTGAATTGCCATTGTATGAACGAACGCGATAATAATAAGTTGTACCACCCGTTAAACCGGTAACATTTCTATAAGTATTTGTAACGTCCACATTATCAAGAATAATTGTACCTGAAAAATCGGGTTGAGTATTCACATCTAATTTATAGCTTGTAGCTCCGGGTATAAAGCCCCAGTTTGCATAAAAATTCTCAGTTCCAACATTTGTTGCAGAAGTTGCAGTAGGTACTGCCGGTGCTGTTGTGGGTGATATTGTATTTGAATTAGCGCTTGTACCACCGGCATTATATGCTCTTAATCTGTAATAATATGTATCGTTGGCATCTAATCCGGATACAAGATAAGTATTAACATCTCCTACATCTAAATTTTCATATCCTGTAACATAACCGGTAAATCCGTTATCAGTTGCAACATCAAGGTAATAACCTGTTGTTGTTCCTCCGCCACCTTGTGTCCAGTTTGCATAAAAGCTATTATGATTTATTGATGTAGCAGCGATTGCAGTGGGCGGATCAGGTAAAACAACTGTTCCATTTCCCTTAATAGCAAAGTTATATGGATTTTCACTATTTGGTTCAGGGTCATTATTTCCTATACTGATTTCAGCGGTTTTAATACCGGCAGATGTCGGCGTAAACCTGATAGTAAATTTTGTAGAGTCATTATCAGGAGGAACTGGAGTTGAAGGTTCAGCAAAAACTGAAAACTGGTCGGCATTTGTGCCTGAAATTTGAACATATTTATTTGTTTCATATTCAGTTAATACTAAATTCCCACTATACCCTCCGGAATTTGTATTACTAATCTTGAATATTCTGTCAACAGTTGCACCGCCAACTAAGGCATCACCAAAATCGGTTCCTTCGCTAACAGAAGGCGTTGTTTCACCATCTAAAATTTCATCCCAGGGATCTGAACTTGTTTCCCTGCCCTCCATTTTCATTTCAGGGCCTTTTCCAACACCTCTCACCTCTTTATATTGCCAGGTCCATGATTCATAATCATAAAATTCAAGATCATCGACAACCTGACCAAGTGTAGTTGGGGTGTATTTAACGTAAATTGGCTGACTAACATTCCCGGACGCATCAGCATTATAAGTTAAAGACGGATAAAAAGTACCAGATGTGCCAGTAAGGGATATAGTAAAACGAGAATCCAGTGCATCTACATAAAGATATGCCCCGTTACTATAACCACTTCCAGTAACAGTAAAAGTATGTGTTCCATCGGATGATTCGCCAATCAAAATTGGCCCGATATTTACTGTTCCTGGCGGTATTGTTAAAGATTGAGCATTTAAAACATTATTTCCCAGAAAGATGGAAATAATAAAAAACGTAAAAAATAAAGATCTTTTCATAACATAGAATTTTAATTTTAAAAATTTTATTTGGCTAATTAATTATAAAAATACACAAATACAACAACTTGTAAATATTGTTAATAATAATTATTAACTAAAGTACAACAAAAGTAATAAATAAAAAGGGATAAAAAAAATAATTATTCACTTTTTTTTAACAACACTAAATTACATTCTCTCCGGCACTTCAATTCCAAGCAATCCAACGGCTTTTTTAATAACTTTACCTGCAAACCAGCTCAGTGCTACTCTGAAATTAGCAACTTCCGGGTCAACTCTTTTTAATATGGGTGTATCCTGGTAATAATGGTTGTACTCTTTCACCAATTCGAAGCAGTAATTAGCGACCAATGCCGGGCTGTAATTTTCTCCGGCTTGCTTAACGACCTGCGGAAATTCATAAATCAGCTTTATAATATTTTTTTCTATGCCGAGAAGTTCAATCTTGTTTAAGTTTAATTTCTTCAGGAATTCCTCAGGCTTGTTCCCGGCTTTTCTGAAAACAGATTGTATTCTTGCATAAGTATATTGAATAAATGGCCCTGTGTTGCCATTGAAATCAATAGATTCTTCGGGATTGAAAAGCATATTTTTCTTAGGATCGACTTTCAGGATGAAATATTTTAAAGCGCCAAGGCTTACAATTGTATATAAACGATCCAACTCTTCCCGTGTAAAATCTTCTGTTTTTCCAAGCTCTTCCGTAGTTTTACGAGCTGTTACGTACATTTCATCCATCAGGTCATCGGCGTCCACAACAGTACCTTCACGTGATTTCATCCTGCCATGCGGCAGTTCAACCATGCCATACGACAGGTGATAAATTCTATCTGCCCAGTCACTGCCTAATTTTTTCAGCACTTTTCTCAACACATCAAAATGGTAGATCTGCTCATTCCCTACTACGTATAATAATTCTTCGGGGTGGTATTCGTCCCAACGTCTTTGAGCAGTACCTATATCCTGAGTAATATAAACAGAAGTGCCGTCACTTCTTAACAGGAGTTTTTCATCCAAACCTTCGCCTGAAAGATCGACCCACACAGAACTATCTTCCTTTTGAAACAGCAAGCCTTTTTCCAATCCTTCCTCCACAATTTTTTTTCCCTGCAGATAGGTTTTCGATTCATAATTGATTTTGTCAAAATTCACTCCAAGCCTTTCATAAGTTTTATTGAATCCCTCATAAACCCAACTATTCATAAGACGCCATATTGCAAGTATTTCCTCATCGGCATTTTCCCATTTCTGAAGCATTTTCTGAGCTTCGAGCATAAGAGGAGCCTGGTTGTAAGCATCATCTTCAGTATATCCGCGATGTACCAGATCCTTAATCTCCTGCTTATGTTTTTTATCGAACATTATGTAATATTTACCTATCAGATGGTCGCCTTTTAATCCTGATGATTCAGGCGTTTCTCCATCGCCCCATTGTATCCAGGCAAGCATTGACTTACAAATATGAATACCCCGGTCGTTGATAAGATTGATTTTTATTACATTTTTTCCATTCGCCTTTAAAATTTCCGAGATTGAATATCCCAGCAGATTATTCCTGATATGCCCCAGGTGAAGCGGTTTATTTGTGTTGGGAGATGAATATTCAACAACAAAAGGTGTCTTGTTTATTTTAGTATTGAATCCATAATGATCGTTTTTTATATTCGCAGCGAAAAAAACAATCCAAAACTTATCATTAAAGGTAAGGTTCAAAAATCCTTTGACAACCTCGAACGATTCAATTTCTTTAAGATGTTCCTGTAAGAAGTTCCCTATTTCTACTGCCGTCTCCGCCAGCGACTTTTTTGAATATTGTAAAAGCGGAAAAACAACCAGTGTGTAATCACCCTCAAATTCTATATTTGTTTTTTCTATTTGAAACGATTCTACAGCTAATTTAACATCATAAAGCTTTTCAACAGCTTCAGAAGCTTTTTCGGCAATTTTTTTTTCAATCATGTTAAATAAATTTTGTACAAAATTAATTGAAATTAATTTACTAAAACTTGTTAGAAATTTTTAAAGCTATACATTTGCAAAAAAATTTCATGTTTTATTTCAGAACTTATTGTAAAATAATTTAAAAAGGTAATAATTATGAAAAAAAAGGTAATTATTATTGGTGCTGCGGGAAGAGACTTCCACAATTTTAACACATATTTTCGTGGAAATGAAGATTACAATGTAGTGGCTTTTACGGCTGCTCAGATTCCCGATATCGACGGAAGGAAATACCCTGCCGAACTGGCTGGTGATCTGTACACGGACGGTATCCCGATTTACGCAGAAGAAGATCTCCCAAAATTAATAAATGAGTTAAATATTGACGATTGTGTATTTTCATACAGCGATGTAACATATCAGAAAGTTATGTCGATAAGTGCAATCGTAAATGCGGCAGGTGCTAATTTTATTTTGTTAGGACCGAATGACACAATGATTAAAAGCACTAAGCCGGTAATTGCCGTTGGTGCGGTAAGGACAGGTTGTGGAAAAAGTCAGACCTCACGAAAGGTGATTGAATACCTGATGGATAAAGGTTTGAAGGTTATCGCAATACGGCACCCGATGCCTTACGGCGATCTGGTCGCTCAAAAAGTACAACGCTTTGCAACAATAGAAGACTTAAAGAAACACAAATGTACCATCGAAGAGATGGAAGAATACGAACCGCATGTTGTTCGCGGAAACGTGATTTATGCCGGTGTTGATTACGAAGCCATTGTAAGAGCTGCAGAAAATGATCAGGATGGTTGCGATGTGATAATCTGGGATGGTGGAAATAATGACTTTCCATTTTACAAACCTGACCTAAACATAACGGTAGTTGACCCTCACAGGCCGGGTGATGAACTGACTTATTATCCGGGTGAAGTTACTTTAAGGCTGGCTGATGTTGTTGTTATTAACAAAATGACCAGCGCTTCTCCCGAAGGAATTCAAATAGTAAGAGACAGTATTGCTAAAGTTGCTCCCAACGCCATTGTTGTTGATGCAGCTTCACCGATAAGAGTTGACGATCCTTCGGTTATAAAAGGCAAAAGGGTATTGGTAGTTGAAGACGGGCCAACACTGACTCACGGAGGAATGAAAATAGGTGCGGGTACTGTTGCAGCTCAAAAATTCGGCGCTGCCAAATTGATTGACCCAAGACCTTACACTGTTGGCAAATTGTCGGAAACATTTGAGATTTATCCGAATATCGGAACACTGCTCCCTGCAATGGGATACAGCGAACAACAATTAAAAGACCTCGAAACTACCATCAATAATACCGAATGTGATGCAGTGGTTATCGGCACACCGATAGATTTGAACCGTCTTATCAAAATCGATAAACCTAATACAAGGGTTTATTATGATCTGCAGGAGATCGGCTATCCAAATCTCGAAGGTATTATAGAGGAGTTTGTTGAGAAACATAATTTAACTTATAAAACTCCGGCAGTCTGATATTTACGTAAAAATTTAAAAATAGGTTTTACAATGAAAAACAAAAGTCTTGTTTCAATCCACGACATTACAAAGGATGATTATGAAAGGATTCTTAATCTTGCAGAAAAATTTGAGGCAAATCCCAAAAGAAAAATCCTTAACGATTTTGTTGTAGCCACTTTATTTTTCGAGCCGTCCACCCGTACGAGATTGAGCTTTGAAAGTGCAGCTTCACGCTTAGGCGCTAAAGTTATCGGATTTACTGATGCTGCCACCTCGAGTGTTAAAAAAGGAGAATCGCTTAAAGATACTATTCTCACAGTCAGTAATTATGCTGATGTAATAGTCATGCGCCATCCTAAAGAAGGAAGCGCCAGGTATGCAAGTGAAGTATCACCGGTTCCCATAATAAATGCCGGCGACGGTTCAAATCAGCATCCAACTCAATGCCTGCTCGACCTTTATTCAATACGTAAGACCCAAAAAAAATTAGACAATCTTAATATTGCTTTTATTGGCGACTTAAAATACGGAAGAACAGTTCACTCGCTTGCCATAGCACTGACAAATTACAACACTACCTTCCATTTGGTTTCGCCCGTTGAGTTAAAGCTTCCCAGCGCAGTTAAACGATATATCAAAGAAAAAAATCTTAAATATCATCAATACACAGAATTTGAAGAAGTTATACCAAATGTTGACATCCTTTATATGACGAGGATACAGCATGAAAGATTCTCTGATCCTGTGGAATACGAAAGGGTAAAAAATGCATATATACTAAAAAACAAAATGTTAGATAAAGCTAAGAAGAACCTCAAGGTGATGCACCCTTTGCCAAGGATAAATGAAATTACCGAAGACGTGGATGATAATCCTAAGGCATATTATTTCAGCCAGGCATTGAATGGCGTATTTGTCCGACAGGCATTACTCACCGCAATACTTGGAGTGGAAGTTAAAACCGGTAGTTAAACCTGACAGGTTTTGTTAATTAACTACTTACCAGGTTAATTAATATTGAACATCTTTGTAGGTAAAACCTGTCAGGTTTAT
>JADHVR010000109.1 GCA_016783885.1 Bacteroidales bacterium | reverse complement strand
AACAAGCCCGCATCAAAGCCGGTTTAAGCCAGGGGCAGCTTGCTGAGAAAGTAGGTTGCCGGACAGCCACCATTTCCGACCTGGAGAGGGGCAAGGCATCTGCCGGTTCTGAATTAATTGACAAAATTTGTCAAATATTGAAATTAAAACTAAACTAATAAAAAAATGGATAAAACAAATAAGGAATTAGAAACAAAATCCGATACTAGAGATAATAAAATTGAATCCCTTATGGAGGAATATGGAGCATTCAACTTTAAGACAGGTATGGGTATGATACTTATCATGAATTATATAAAAGCTAATAAAAAGGCTATGGAACACATAGCAAAAGAACTTGTAGAAATAATAAATCTCTTATTAAAAATTAATGACAGCATATATCCTAAAGATGCTAATTTAACACATAAAAAGATGATGGGCTTATTAGATGAAATTCAAGAAAAAATCCTAAATCCTATACAATTATGAAAAAACTAATAATTTTAATCTTCGCAGCCATCTTAATTGCAGGTATATCCTGTAAAAAAGATGAAGATGTGATGGGCAAGATCAGGGTTGTTAATAATGACAACGAGGCTTATAATATTTATCTGAATGGAGATTTTAAAACTGCCCTGGATGGTAATAAATATATTATTTATACACTATTACCCGGTAGTTATAATATAAAGGCTAAAGAAGTTGACTGGCTTTTTTATCAGAATGTTTATGAAGATAATTGTTATTTAACTGCCGGAGGCGAAGAATTGTTTTCTTTTGGAAAATAAAAAATTTATATTAATTTTACGGAATGTTATTAGGATTTAAGCATAAAAATCACGATAATAGTATTAATGGCAATCTTATTTCATTATGGACAGGCTATCCTTATATTCATGCTTTTATTATTTTTGATAACGGATTAGTAGCAAGTGCCTGGAAAGATGGAGTTCAGTATAAAACCATTGATGAAGTTATAAAAAATGATAAATATTTTGTTTTTTATGATCTGCCCGATACTATTAATAAATATGAGGCGGAAAACTTTTTTAACAGTCAAATAGGAAATCGTTTCGACTGGGAAGGCTCTTTTTTTAATCATGTTTTACATATAAATATCGAGAATAAAAAGGCATGGTTTTGCAGCGAAATAACAATAAAATTATTATCAATTCTTTATCCTGAAAGTATATTCGGTAGTTTAAACCCGGCTGAAATATCGCCCGGAAAACTTCAGTATTTAATTTCGAAGACCTCCCCCTAACCCCCTCCGGAAGGGGAAATGTCCCCTTTTTTGGGTAAAAATGAAGAACCTCCCCCTTAATCCCCCTCAAGAGGGGGAGATTATTCCCATTAACCCATGCGAGTGGGGGAAATTTCCACCTCTTTGAGGGGGCGGGGGGAGGAAACGCCTATCTATAATGATAAATTTACTTCTATATTCAAAATATGCCTATCACCCCCGAAAGCATCATTATTATTGTATTTCAGGGGGTTTTGTTTGTCTTTTGATGATTCATAATTAAAGTAAGTAATCATTAAAAGTCAAAAAAAATGGCAAATTTACAAGCAAGAAGGGCAGTAGCACCGGGAAGGACCGTTGCTGCACCCGTTTATTCTCCGGTTGTCGGGCAGGAAATTACCCCCGACACCGTTAAACTAAGACACGCACACCCAGGCAGGGATTTTGTTGGCATTAACTCGATGCCCGCCCGTATCAGTTTCACTATGGATAATTCCGGTGATACTGTAAACTCAAAAAATTACATCATTTTCGATGCAATCGGAATTGTAGATAGTCTTGCGAGCCTTTCTTACAATGCACCGACACCAAACAAGCTGACCAATGCGATTATAAAGGATTATCTTCAAAGCAATCCCATCTGGTTTGCAGGTATCAGGTTAGAATCTACAGCCTCTAGCACTCAGTTTAACAATGAATTAACCTTTTACGAGGGCGACCTCGATGGCAGGCTCATAACATTGCCTTATTACCTGAGCGATGCTATCGAGGGGGCTAAATACTCCGAGAAAATCCAAAACTACAAATTTAATTTTGTAGTAAACGCACGTATGGCAATTACTGTAACGGTTAATGCCAGCGAAACTCTTTATGCAACCTTCTTTCTGAGAAGGGAAATGCTCCGTAGTTAGTTAATTTAGGTTAATAATTAAAGCCGGGTATCCAGGTTATCCGGCTTTTTAAAAAAATAATTATGGTTGGAGCATCAGAATACGACCAGTTTACCAGGCAATTATTAAATGATGGTAACTTCCTTGTCAATTTCGTAATTGATAATAACCCACATGCTGTTTTTCAGAACCTTGAAAAATTAAGAATCCAGGCATCACCCGATCCCGAAGTAATCAAAAAAGTTGTATTCGATTTATTAGCTGAAGGCAATATTGAGACAGCTCAAATTGTTTTAGACGTGCCTGTGATTATGAAAAATATACCACCTGGCTACGAACAGGCAGTTGTGAATATGTACAATTAAAAAAATAAAGATATGAATGGAGATTTTATAGGACCGCCTCCGCCTCCCGCATGGGCAGAAACAACCGAAACAGGACAGGCAGGGGGTATATTGCCCTCGATCATCGGTGCGGTACCCGGCATTTTGGGTGTTTTTTTTGGCAAAGGTGATGGCGGTACCGTTCCGGTAACGCATACAGCACAGCCACAATCACCACCACCACAAGCAAATTTGCTTATGGTAGGCGGTATTGTTTTTTTAGGGATTATAATGACGGTGATCCTTATCATGGCTTTTAAAAAGTAAAGATAATGTCGTTTGTTGATTTTTTGCCCGGAGTTGGCAGCCCTTTTATAAGTGCTATTTTTTTGGCATTAGTACCGTTGATTGCTGCCGTAGTAGGCACGGCAGGAGGTTACGCAGCCAAGTCGATAACGGCAGCAAAAGCAAGGAGAGATGCTTTTCTATCACGATGGAAGGGCGAAGAACACAGAGAGGATATACAGGAATTTGAACAAAGGAAACAATCGCAAATAATAACAGCCGTAATAGTTGTTTTAATAATAATAATAGTTTTAATAGTTACAGTTACTCTTTTAAAGAATAAAAAAACAAAATAAAATGGCAACCCAGCAAGGAAGGCATTGCAGAAATTTATGGTCTGAGGGTAAAGGGATATTAAAAAGTGCCGGAATAAAACGAGACAGTTTTATGAGCATATGCAAAAATGCTTATACAAGTGGCGATCAGTGGGGAAGTTGGTACAGGGCGATTGAAGAAGTAGAAGATATAATGATGGGCGGTGATGATGATTTACCGCCACCTCCTGCAATAAGCAAAACAGCTATTTATTTTGCAATCGGAGGGCTTGTATTTATTGTATTGTTAATCTTTTTTTTAAGAATCCGAAAGAAAAAGTAAAATATTATGGCAATTAAACCGGAATATATAAGAACAGGCTCAACTCCCGGACATGAGGGCATACTTATAAGAGTACCGCCTGAGCATGAAGAAAAAATCGAACAGGAGGCAACAAAACATGACTATAAATATTTCGCAGATTTTGATAAGAAACCATGCTTTTTAAAAAAATGGCTGCCCTTTATCGTAGGCGCAGTATTATTAGTAATAATTGTAATAGTAGTTAAAAAATTAATAACACGCTCCGCTTCCCCCTCGTGAGGGGGATTAAGGGGGAGTTAAAAACTCAATATCATGTATATAGTAGGCTCATTTATTCTTTCAATGGCAATTCTCGCCGGCGCAATCATAAACAAAAATAATTCCCTTAAAAAAGGGCTTGGCGGCAAAACAAGAATCGAATTAGAGGAAGAAAATAAGCAATTTAAGGTTGCTGCAATCTTCCTTTTGTTTGTAGCCCTGTGCTTTGCGTTCGTTCAATTTAAAAAATTATAAATACATAAAAATTCTAAAGAGATGAAAACAAAAATGAAACTTTCAAAAAATTTAACAAAGTATTTGATCTGGGGGTCTGTAATATTTTTCGGTTTAATAGCCGTTTGGGTCGTAATGAAAAAAGTAAAGCATGACAAGGAAATCCAAGGCACTGTAAACTGGCTGATAAAAGCCGATCCTGGCACTAATGAATGGAAACAAGCAATAATGAATAAGGCAGACGCAAAAGGCGTGGCATGGGAAAGCATTATTGAAAGTGAGGTGCGATTTACTGCCGGTAACTGGTGGGAGGCGTGAGAATTATAAATCTTAAATAAAATGGTTACAAAAGTGGCGAGAAAAGCGGCTAATATCAAAATGCCTGATGCTATTTCAAAATACAAGGGTATGATCCGGATAGCGATCGGGATTATATTGATCGTGCTGATAATCTACTGGGTAGGGAAAAGGGCTGGTAAAAGGGCTGCCGGAGTGGTGGACCCGACTACATTACCAAGCGATATTCCAGGTATGGAGCAATTAACCGATGAAGAAAATAATCTTATAATGCAAATATCAGTAGATTTATATGATGATATGAGGGGTTGGAGATTTTTTACGGGGACAACAGGTGAAAAGCCTTTATTAGCCCTAATGGAAACATCAGATACTATTTTTGTAGCAGTTTATAACTATTTCAATGAAGTGTATGCAAAGGCAAATATTAAAAAGTGGGGTACTCTAAAGCAGTGGATTAAAGATGACAAGGGGAGAAGGAAAACAAAAGAAAGCGTGCTCGATCGCATGGACAGGCTTGGATTGGATTAAAATAAAAAAATAATGGAAGGAAAAATAATAAATAAGGAAACGGGGGAACCCATAAAAGGCGCCATGATTTATGTTACTGATGAAAGTGGTAATTCGGTTGGTAATCGGAAAACATTTTCGAGCAAATATGGTTATTATATGTTTGAAAATTTAGAGGGTCAGTATTTAACTGTTTATGCTACCGGGTACCATACTATTACAAAAATAGTATTGAATTATTCCAATTTTGTTTTAAATTTTGAAATGGAACCAATAAAAAAAGGCGAATCACCTAACATCCTCGAAATTTTATCCAATATATCAGATTTTTTTAAAAAACACAAAGAAAATATTTTAATCATAGGTTCAATTATAATTCTATTAATAATTTTTAAAAAATATTTTACAAAATGAAAACTCAATGGGTATTAATAATTTTACTTGGTGCGGTATTGCTTGCTGCATTATATTTTTTTGTGTTCAAAAAAGAAATAGAGGTAATAGGAGCCGAACCGGCGCCCGCAGAACCGGGCGTGGTTATCCCGGCACATGAAAAAATAGAAACAACACCGCCACCGGTAGCGGGGGATTAAAAAAATAAGCTATGGCAATTGATAAAAAAATAACACTTCGGTCATATAAAAACAAAATTAAATATGGCAAAAAAAAACATATGGGTTTCTCTCAGGGATGGGCTATTAATTATTTAATTAAACGATATAAAATACAGGCAATTGCCTGGGGAACTCATATAGGAATTATAAGTATTGAAACAAAGAAACAATATCTGTTTTGGCGTGATATGGGTCATAGTTTAGAATTTAAAGGTATTTTAAATAAAACAAAATCCGACATCGCAACAAAAGTTAAATCTATAAAAACAAAAAAATGAAACGTAAACCAAGAAAAGTGGGCGAGACCTGGCTCACAAAAAGAAACATCAGGGGCAAAAGAAGATTAGTTAAAGTAACTAAAAAAAGAAGTGGCTCTAACTATTCTATAAAAGTTGCCACAAAGGCAAAATATCTTAAATAAATACAGTATTAATCTTTTAAATTTTAAAACGATGACACAAAAAACTTTTCAATGGATCGTATTAATTGCACTTGCAATTTTGGTGGGCATAGCCCTTAACGACTGGAACGAAAAAAGAAACGCCCCGCAGGTATAAATCTTAAAATTCAGAACAATGTCGCAGACACAGAAAATAAATTTTATGCTGGTTCTGTCGGTTCTTTTTACGCTTGTATTGGTCTATATTGCTTATCAGTTCGATGAGTATAAGGATTTACAGGCTGCCCGATGGAATAAGGTTGAAATAACCGAATAATGGACCCGCTGAGGGAATATATAATAGGGGAGGAGCCTCTTAAGGTGGCTCACACCTTAGATAATGCTTTACTGACAAAACTTGCAGTGATCATTTTCCTGTCAATTTTCGTGGCAGTGATCACCGCTAATGTCTTAACGAAATTATTGAAATAATGTCGAGAGGATTGATAAATAATAATCCGGGTAATATTAAGATAAATTATGATTTATCTGGCAAAGAGATAACGAATGATTTATTTAAAAATGAAATCAGACCTTCATCTGATATACCATTTAGGCAATTTAAGTCAATGGTTTATGGTTACCGGGCTATGTTTAAGATTCTTTTCACATATAATAAGAACGGTTACGACACAATCAGTAAAGCTATTAACCGGTGGGCGCCACCAGGCGAAAATCCAACCCTGTCGTATGTTATTTCAGTTTCGGAAAGTGCCGGGATTAACGAAAATACAAAGATAAACCGGCACAGCAAAGAGCAAATGACCGCAATTGTGCGGGCAATGAGCGCATTTGAGAACGGAGCGCAAGCCGATGTACAAGATGTTGATAAAGGCTGGGATATGGCAACAAAAGGCATTTTAAACATAATCGAGGAAAAAAAAAGGGTATTTCAGTCGGTTTGGGCTTCATTCTTATTTTTATTTTAAGTTTTTTAATTATAAAAAAATACTCTAAACATGCCAGTAGTTAATTATAATAAACCCCGGTTTAGAAAGGAAACGGCAACCGAAGGCGTTATCGCTATCGGGATGCGCTATATTACTGTGTATAATTCCGGCGCAGCAACGGGTAGTTTTGGCGAAAACGGGCAAACATTATCGGAAATTCCAGCCGGAGCATCTCTGACATTCCCGTTTATACCAGGAATGGAATATCCAAAAATGGAATTTTCGGCAACGACTACAACATTATTAATAACTTATATCATATAAAATGTATAATTCAGGTGGATATGTACCGCCTTCAGGCGCAGCACACATTATTATTGATGGCGACAGGGCTGTAAATTTGATTAGTGATGGTGAAACTCCGGGTGGAGCAACTATGTCGCTTGCAGATTTTATTACGGCAGTTGTTTTTTCCACTCTGAACCCGCAAATTTCAACATCCGGAGGCGAAACACTTGAATTAGGCGATACTACCCTTGCGAAAACAATTGTGATTAACGTTACTAAACCTGCCGGTTGTGAAGATATTGACAGTATTGTCGTTACTTCTGACCAGGGATATAACTCAGGCGATATAAAAACCGGCACGGGAAGCCAGAATATAAATCATGCTATTGTTGGCGGTCTCACACAAAACCAGGACGAAACCTTTACGGCAACCGTTACCACTACTGACAGCAAAACAGCCACCGACACCGAAGCCTTTGTATGGCATCATAGCCGGTACTGGGGTAAAATTGATCACAAAGTTACAATTACCGATGCTGATATTCTGGCACTTACAGGCGCCGGTATCGGCGATGGCGATGACCTTACCGAACAAATTAATAAGAGCTTCGATGGGATGGATATGGCTTCGGAATATTTTATTTATGCCTTTAAATCCAGTTTCGGAGCTGCTATTTTTAAAATTAATGGGTTATTAAATGGTGATTTTACGCTTGTACGTGAAGATTCCTTCATAAATCAACACTCATACGCTTATACGATCAAATGTTATGTTTCAAACAACGTGCTTGGCTCTATGGTAGATTTTGATGCAGAGCTTGCACCCTAAAATTTAATACGATGAAAAAGCTAATATTGTTTTTTTTTTGCCTTTCAGCAACTCTAACCTTCGCTCAATATGGTCCCATCGGCACCGGGACGCAAATAGTTAGCCCGATAGTTCCGCAAGATACTATTTCAGCGGCAAATGCTACGCATTACAGCAACTGGGCAGTTGGCGGGTTGCACAATGTTACCCGCTATACCCAAATGGATTCTATTTACACCGTAATTACAAATTCAAACCAGGAAACCGAAGGCACGCTTTGTTGGGTCGAGGACAGTACAAGGTATTATTATTATACGGGCAGTGTCTGGACTGAATTATCTATTGGAAAATGGCTTGTTAGTGGCGATACCTTATATTATAATGCCGGGAATGTTGGAATAGGGACAGCAACGCCTTCTGAGAAATTAGATGTTGTCGGAAATGCAAAAATAACAGGAAAATTATTCATTAATCAAGATAGTGATGGAAATGGAATTTATGTAGATAGTGAAGGAACGAGTAAATATGGCGGATTATTTGAAGGAAAATATGGAGTAAAAATAGAACAAAATTTAGTAGACGGAAGGGGTTTATATATTTTACGAAATGACTTTATAAGTTTAGGGACATATTCTTTAGTTACAATTCAAAATAATGGCGCAGGAAATTTACAAGCTATACTTGAATTAAGTAATGCAGGCAGTGGAGCGCATATTATTACAACTACTACAAATGAAGATTTAGAAATTAATCCTAACGGAACAGGGATATTAGATATTGATGGCGGTATTTCACTTAAACCCGGTGATACATTATTTTTCGATGATCGTGGTCATACGGGAATTGCACAGGTTACAAATGATACATTATATATATTTGCCGGGGGGCAAAATGCCTTTCGGATAACCGACACCGATATAACTCCTCTACTACCTTTAAATGTCGGTGCTTTAGAAGGTGTAAAAAATACTGATGGGGTATTAATTGATAAAACAGTTGACACGGACGCTGTGGATGGGACTGTCGTAGGCTTTACAACCCGGATAGACGCTAATAATATTTTCAGTGTACGAGCCTTATCACAGGGTGCAGGAAGTGTTGATAGTGCAAGGGTGGATTTTACCGCCTCAACAGATAACGATTTTATAATGAATTTTATCGGAACGACAAATTCCGGCTCTATAACTTATATGGAGGATGAGGATAGATTTGATGTTGATTGTGATATAACAGCAGATAATTTAGGGCTTGTGCTAATAACGGAAAACGCTCAAACAGGTTGGCGGTTATATGGATATAACCCTGCTAATTATGGAGATATAGGGATTAAAGCGATTGATTTAAGTTACTCAGGTGGAGCAAGTGCAACACAAGGAGCAACAGGAAACTATTCTTATGCAGAAGGAAATAGTACGATAGCTTCGGGAGATGTATCCCATGCTGAAGGTAATGGTTCAGTAGCTTCAGCAACTGCTTCTCACGCAGAAGGTAGTAGTACAGCTTCGGGTACAAATTCTCATGCAGAAGGAGGTAGCACAACAGCATCAGGAATTGCTTCTCATGCAGAAGGCGATGGCACAATAGCATCGAGAGCTGCTGCTCATTCACAAGGATATGAGACAACGGCTTCGGGTAGCTATTCTCATGTAGGAGGAGCCGGTTATGATGATAGTAATAGGCCAGACGCTTCTGGTTTAGCTTCGTTCAATCACCAAGAAGTTGAAAACGGTCAAGGCATAAAAGAATCATTAGGAGCAAATTCAGCAATTCTCGGAGGCAAAAATAATGAAACAACCATAACAGCACTTAATTCAGTTTCCTTAGGTGGAGAAGGGCAATCCGTAACCGAACCTAATACCGTAAAAGTTCCCCATTTACAAATTGATTCCACAGGTACTTTTTCAGGAGATGTTGATATTGCAGGAAAATTAACGACATCCCAAGAATTTATTTGGCAAATCATACCCGCAACAGCCGATATTGATGGTGCAAAATCAGGAGCAGCTTCTATTTCGGGCGGAGTTGACGCTGATTGGAAAATTAGTTTTGATAATATTCCGACGAAATGGTTTGGTTCTAATGTAGTTTTGGATTCTATTCTTATAACTATCGAAACAACAGTAGCTGCTGCATTTGTTAATAATATATGGTTACAGCGCAGTGATTACGACAATACCGGGACTTCGGTGGTAACTTATGTAACCGATGTAGGAAGTGGAACAACAACGACAGAAGATGTAAATATTTTAGCGAGTGATTTCACAATGGGAGATTATGTTTACTGGATATTATTTGATCCGGATCACAATGCTGCTGCAAATGAAATTTTTGTACATGCAATAAGGGCTTATGCCCATTTAGAATAATAAGATATGAGAAAACTAATTATATTATTGTTATTTCCTTTTGCTCTTTTTGGGCAAGATGTACAAATTAATACGGCAGGAGCAGGTGATGTAAATATTAATGTAGCGGGCGCGGGAAATTTACAATTATATCGCCCTGTACAATTTACGTTTACGGCAGATGGGGGAGATATGGATTTTGGAGGTAAGTTATCAACATTATCAAATATAGCAGTTGTAATAAATTTTGGAGATGGAACATCAGAAAGGGTTGAAGGGACAGATATACAGACAGATCATACATATTCTTCCGCAGGTGATTATATAATTTGGATTGACAATGCTATAAATTTGACAAAATTAGACTTCGGATATTATGGTAACCAAAATGCAACCCAATATAATCTTTCTGGTGATATTATAGTTGTTCAAATTTTGACTAATTTAACTCATTTATACCTTAATTCTACTTCAGTATCAGGCGATATTACAGTAGTTCAGAATTTGACTAATTTAACTCATTTATACCTTAATTCTACTTCAGTATCAGGCGACATTGAAGCAGTTCAGAATTTGACTAATTTAATTTATTTACGTCTTTA
>JADHVR010000108.1 GCA_016783885.1 Bacteroidales bacterium | reverse complement strand
AAAACGGGCCAGATTAAGCCGATTTAACAAAAACTTATTTTACAATAAAATATTTACTGATTTTTTCAAAGCACCCTTAAATCGGCTTATATTTGCCTGAATTCTGATAAAACGGAGGGTTTTTAGACAAACTGACGTTGAGCATATGCGCCGTGTGGGTTTTCAAAGCTCTTCCTTATCAAACCGAGATAAAGATAATTAAAAGAACTAACCTTCCGAATTACCTCTATCCCTACATGGCGTATGATGCATTGTTATAAGCTGGCCGTATTATTTAGCTTGTTCAATATATTTAAATATTTCATCAAGTGCAGGGTCTTTAAAGTTAAAGTAATCAGTTGACGATAAATTGACTTTTAATTCTGGGTCAATGTACTCTCTATTATCCCATGGCCAAGAATTTTGCCAATAGTATTTTGATATCATTAACAATAATTTACTATTCGGCAGAAAGGAAAAATCAGGATCTGCATAATGATTAGGAGCAGCACCTGTTGGTTCACCTACAAATATTGGATTACAATGAAATTCAATCCATGTTGCACAATGTAATGCTGCACTAAAAGTCTTTTTGCTTGTAATTATAAATAAATTACCCTTTTTATTAATTTCATCATGCTTAATGATCTCGTGTAACAATGGTTCAATAATTGAATTCGTTCCTCCGAAATTATTTCTTAAATCTATTATTAGATATTCTGCATTTAATGAATCGATTGTTTTCCAAAGTTCTGAATTAAAACTCTTAAATCTATCTTCTTCATTATCTTCACATTTGTTAAATGCAAAGTATACAGTTTTTTCTTGATTAATATATTTATACCAATATGGCTTATTGTAATTCTGCAAATAATATGGTAGCAAAGAATCAACTAGCATTATATTCGAATAGCTATCTGTTGGAACTGCATAATCACTCCAAAACCACTGTAGATCATCACCGGTCATAAATTGAATTGGTTTTAAAATTAACTTCTCATCATTCTTGTCATTTGTATTTACAATTAAATCATCTTCTGAAGAATTTATTATATGAAGTCCAGAGAGAATAGAACTCATTGTTAGAAACATAGGAGCAAAATATTCCTGCCCGTATATATTATCATGAGGTGTGATTTCTTCTATTTTTTGAAATACTTTTTCAATTGGCAAATTATTGATGCTTGTTACTTTTGACCCTATAAATCTTGATTGTTCTTCAGTAATCGCGGTAATGTAGTATCCATCCGAAAAATTTTCTATTCTTAACGGATACCATTTCTTTGTAAGGTTTCTTCCATGTAGTCTTGTGTGACCATCTTGAATAGTAGTAACGATTTTTAACAATTCTACTATTATTTCGTTGTCAGAAAGAGTTGGAATTCTTTCTATTAATGCATTCCTTTTTTCTTGTAATTGCTCTTTCGTTACATTTACATATAAATTGGGATGAATGCTGTCCAATCGACTAAGCATAAAATCTAAATCTTCAAGCCACTGCTTTTCGGTCAAGGTAGTCTGGGAAAAGGAAAATAGAGAAATAAACAGTAAAATTGGTAATATGGTATTTTTCATTTTATTTTTGATTTATTTATAAGACGAATTTGAATAATTAATGTTACTTTCTGCTCAAGGCTTGCTTATAACTTCTTATATGTTCACATTTTGTGTATATATCCGACCGTATCCTGCGGATATATACACCTTTTGTTGTTTATATTTCAAATCCATCTAATGGAGTTTTTATTATTCTCATGCAACAAATATATAAAAACAAATCAAATATCTCTCTTATCAATAAAATTTACAGACTTTCTGTTTTCTTCTGAAAACTTAATTTTATTGATATAATTAACCGACTCAAATTTTATCTGAGGTGCAACTCTTAATCTGGCTCTGAAACGGTCTTTGATTTTCTTCTCAAAATTATCAGGAATAGTTTTACAACCTATTCTGATAAGGATTTCGTCGGTTCCAATTTTATTAGTGTAAACTACTACAATATAATTTTCAACTTCGTCAATATTATCAAGTATTTCGTACAAAGCAGACGGATAGATAGTTGTTCCCTTATATTTTATCATTTGCTTTTTTCTTCCGATAACGGGTCCTAAACGCATAGTATTTCTGCCGCACTTACACGGTTCATTATAGTGATAGCAAATATCGCCTGTCTTAAACCGAAGCAGAGGCATACCTTCAACTCCAAGAGTGGTAATTGTAACTTCGCCTGCTTCTCCCTCAGGAACAGGATTATTGTTATCATCCAAAAATTCAACGATTATCAACTCAGGATGATGATGACCGCCTTTTCCTTCACTACATTCGGTAAAAGCAGTTCCCATTTCAGTTGAAGCATAAGTGGAATACAAATGAATATCCCATTTATCTTTGATTTTTTTACCGAGTGTTGTTAAAGTGAAATCAGTTTTGCGCAAAGGCTCGCCAATACAAATTGCTTTTTTTACACTTGTTGTCCGATAATCAATCCCATTGTTCTCAGCCCATTCGATTAATTTTAAGAGAAAAGACGGAACTGTTATAAAAGCAGTGGGTAACATTCTGTTTATAGTATCCCATTGTAATTCGGGCATACCATTTCCGACACGCACGATTCCTGCACCTAATTTCCTTGCTCCGAGAAAATAAGCCAGTCCAGCCATAAAACGACGGTCAATAGTTGTCATTAACTGATAAATATCATTTTTTGAACCATCGGCACAGGCGAAAGAAATACATTCGTTATATGCCAGACGATCAAGGTCTTTTTCAGTCATAACAAAGGTTACGGGGTCGCCGAGTGTACCGGAAGTAGTAATATAATCTATTATCTTTTCTTTCTTCACACAAATAAAATCCTGATTCCTTGCTTGCAGGTCATCTTTTGTGATTACCGGTATTAATCTAAGGTCTTCTAATGTCCTGATTTTTTGAATATCAATATTATTTTTTTTGAAAAGCTCAGAATAAAATCCGGAATTGTTTTCAAGGTAAGCAATAAGTTCCTGCAACCTGTGTTCCTGGTATTGTTTTATTTCTTCTGTTGATTTGGTTTCTATCTTTGGGATTAACATAGTTGCTTTTTGAATTTTCAATAACTTTGTAAAATTAAGCAGATGTTTTAAATCAATTTCTCTTATTCCTGTAATAATTTCTTTCCCAAACATTGCTCCCGTTTTTCAACAATTTTCTCTTTTTCCAGTAAAGTAGGGATTTCCTTTTCTAAGGCAATATTATAATATTCAATTGCTTTATCATATTGTTTTGATTTTTTATAATAGTCGCCTAACAGCGAGTATGTCATGAAAAATTCAGGGTTTGTTGAAATGTAATTTTTATCAATGAATACAATTTTTTCATTATTTTCTATTGAGCTTTGAATCAGCTTACTTATCTCTTTAAATTTAATAAAATTTTGATAATCTTTGGAATATAAGAACGAATCAGCTGGGATGGTCAGTGTGGTTTCATATATCTCTATCTTTTTTCTTAAAGCTACGAAATTTTTGAAGATTTTATCCATATTATAACAAACATACTCGCCTAACTGGAAGGGTCTGACAGAAATCCACGCCAACTTTTTTGCCGGCTCAAAAATTACCGAATGATGAGCTATAAGTTGATTAATTGCCTTTTCATTGCCCATCCCGATATTTATATTATTAAATCCTTTCTGGTCTCTTAAAATTTCGGCAGTATTATTTACCGATATTATCTGATTTTTGTCAATCAACTCCCCTACCCTGTTAAATCTGTACATTGATGAGCTTTCTTTAATATTTTTCAAATTAAGTGAATCATTAGCAAAAACATCGCTCTGAAAATGGTTTGAACAAATAATATAACTTTCATCTGATTCAAACAATCCTAATCTTTCAGGTGTTTTTTCAATAATTGCTGTTTTGTTATCTACTGCCGAGCCAATCATTAATGATTCGGAAACAAAGATTTCACGTTTTTCTGCAATAGCATAAGCTTCATCAATATCGGATGCATACTGTAATATTTCCCTTGCAAGGATTGAAATCGGAGTTTTTGCTTCCAAAGGCATTTCCGATTTTGCGGCATTTATAGTAACTGTAAGCCCTTTTTCATTCATGCCCGAAACCGCCCCAATCATTCCTGCCCAGGTTACCATCAGAAACTTATATCCATTATCCGGATTTACAAACATTATTATCTTATTTTTCGCGAACTCATCACCAACATAAAAATCAAAATTTCTTCCTACTATCAATGAACTGTCTTGAGTTTTGTTTCCCCATGCAGAGAAAGAAGTACATCCCGCCATGTTCATATCCTGTAATGCATGACCGATATCATGAGCCGCATGGTAATCCAAAATCCGGTGATAATTTGGGGCTATATATAAAAATTCATCTGAAGCCGATAATGATACTCCGTATATCTCGAGCAAATATTCGTCGGTAATATGATTATCAATATTCCTGTTGAACCATGCAACAAAATATTTTAAAAAATTCAGATAAAACTTTGAAGGAACCATTTTATTAATTTGCTCAACAAATGCTTCTTCCTGTATTTCAATCAATTCTTTTGTAAGCTTTCCGTTGATAACTCCCCGCTCAAAAGCATCACCTTCAATATATAATTCCCATAAACCTGTATTGCTTTTTTTCAACCAACTATTACCGCAAACATAAAAATCATTTTCAATTTTAATTCTTTCCAAATCCAACACACTTAAATCATTTGGTTCGGGCGGGGTAATTGTAACTGCTATTTTGAAATATATTAAAAAAGCAATAATAAAAGCACCAATTGCAATAGCAAACCATAATAAAAACTTTTTTAACCGCCTGTTTTTTCTATGACGCTTCATTTACTTTTCTAATTAAATAATTCAATCCGAGAAATTCGGCACAGGTCAGTAGTGAACCTATGGTTACGCCGAGAATCCCGTGCAAACCAATATTTTGTCCTGTTAAAAACAAATTTGGAATTTTTGTTTTTGTTGGAATAAAAGCTTTTAACGGATTGTTATAATCTTTTAAAATTCCATAAGCCGAACCATTGATAGTTCCTGTGTAATCTCTGTATGTCAAAGGTGTTGAAGTATAATATGCTTTAATTTTCCCTCTTAATCCGGGGAAGCGTTTTTCTAGTTTATCAATAAATTTTTGCGCCTTATACTCCTTAAATTCAAGATAATCATTTCCTCGTTTTTCAACTGTGGTATTTTCCCATTTTTTCAGTTCACTATATTTCATATAGGTCATTGCAATCATACAATCGGCATATACATCCGATTTTGAATTTGCAGGTGTATAACACATATAACCGTCAGGCCATTTATTTTTTAAATAATAAGCTGTATCTGAATAAGTATCTGTTCCCCAAACATTATCTTTATTGTAATGATAAATATTATAATTCAAATACTCAAATGTATTTTCTTTAAAAACAATATAAACTGAAAAAAATGAAATTGTATTTTCAAGACTATTAATGCGATTTCTATAACTTTTTCTGATTAAGCCGGCATCAAGCATTTCAAGAGTTTTAACCGGATGAATATCCGAAATAAAATATTTAGCTTCAATAAGTTCGGAATCGGATAACTCAGCAAAGTTTATAGTTTTATTATTAGCATCAGGAATAAGTTTTTTTACCTCCCGTTTTTTTAAAATAGTACCGCCATTAGCAATTATGGAATCAGAAAGGAATTTGGCAATTTGAGCCCCTCCGTCAACGAGTCTCCAGGCACTTTCAATAAGAGAATTATTAATGATGGCATGACAATATAACGGGGTCTTATCTTTTTCTCCGGCATATAATGAATTTAATCCTGAGAGTACATTTTGAAGTCTCTCGTTCAGTGTAATTGATTTGATATAATCAAAGGCACCAACTGTTATGTATTCATTATCAATAATATTATGTGTATTAATTTCTCTAAGATTGTATAAATTCAATGAATTGGTTATTTCCTTTAGTTTATCGGTATATTTAATTAAGGACTCTTTTTCATCAGGAAAGCTTTGCAATAGTGTATTTATATAATTATCATATCCCTGTGCAAATTTATATTCTGTTCCTGCAATGCTTATAATGTCGAAAGCATCCTCATTGAGTTTTTTTATTTTTATTTTATTGATCAAATCAAAGTATTTGAAAAAGCGATAAAGGATTTGTCCTTTTTCCAGGCTGCCGACATAGTGCATGCCTGTGTCAAAAATACAACCATTACGGACGAAGGTCTGAAGACATCCTCCTATTTGACGGTTTTTTTCAAGGATACAAACATTATAGCCCTCCTTGCTCAGAATATATCCGCAAAGCAAACCACCGAGTCCGCTTCCGATTATTACAACATCGTACTTTGGCATAGTGTTATTTTATTTATTAAATATTCCAATCCTACTAATTCCCCACAAGTCATAACCGAGCCAATTGTTACTCCAAGTATTCCGTGAAGGTTAAGATTCTGACCCGTAAAAAATAAGTTTGGTATTTTTGTCTTCGGTAATATTATTGATTTAAAAGGGTCATTATAATCTTTCAAAATACCATAAGATGAGCCTTCAACTGTTCCTGTAAAATCACGATAAGTTAAAGGGGTTGAAGTATAATATGATTTAATTTTATTTCTGATACCCGGGAATTTTTGTTCAACTAAATCCAATAAATCTTCTGCTTTTCTTTTTTTTAAATCAAGATAATGAGAACCACGTTTTTCAACTGTTGTATTTTCCCATTTCTTCAATTCATCAAATTTCATATATGTTATAACAATAGCACCATCAGCGTATATATCCGACCTTGATGTTGCAGGCGTATAAAACATAAAATACTCAGGCCAGTTTTTTTCTGAATAATCAGTCGCCCAAACAGTATCGCCTTTGTAATAATAATGATTATGATTCATGTATTTAAAAGTATCATTTTTAAATACAACATACAAAGTAAACATTCCTATCGTGTTTTCAAGACCGATTATACGTTTTCTGTATGCCTTTTTAATTTGATGTTCATCAATCATTTGTAAAGTTTTGGCAGGATGAACATTGGAAATAAAATACTTTGCTTCAATACGTTCGGAATTTGATAGTTCAATATATTTTATGCTATTATTCTCAATAAAAAATTTATTTGCTTCATGTTTTTTAAGAATTGTTCCTCCATTTTCAGTAATAGAATCAGCGAGCAGTTCAGCAAGCTGAAAGCTGCCATCAATAAGTCGCCATGCACTGTTTATAAAGGAGTAATTTATTAGAGCATGAATATACAAAGGTGTTTTATCCTTAACTCCTGCATATAAAGAATTTGTCCCTGCTAAAACATTTTGTAGTTTTTTATCTGATGTAATTGAATTGATAAACCCATAAGCGCTTTCATTAAATATTTTACTGTCAATAATATTCGGTTGTTCTTTACCAAGATTGAATAGCGGGAAATAATCGCTAATGGTTTTTAATTTATCAATATATTTATTTAATGCATTTTTTTCATTTGGAAAATTTTGCAGTAGTGTATTTTTAAAATTTTCGTGTCCCTGTGCGTGTTTATATTCATTTCCTTCAAAGGTAACAATATCAAATCCGTCAATCTCCAACCTTTTTAGCTTCAGCTTATTTAGGACACCAAAATATTTAAAATAGCGATTAAGGATTTGTCCTTCATCTAATCCTTCGGTATAATTCAGCCCAGTATTAAATATTACATTTTCGCGTTTAAAGGTTTGAAGACAACCCCCGATTTGCCTGTTCTTCTCAATAATACAAACGTTATAACCCTCTTTGCTTAAGATGTTTCCGCAAAGCAATCCTCCAAGTCCGCTTCCTATTATTACAATGTCATATTTTGGCATTTGGCAAATATTTAAATTTCCAATCAAAATGCTTCGACAAATATACATGTTGGTAATGGAATACAAAAAACAATTTAAGTAAAAACGATAATGAACATTGTATTACAAAACCAAATTTGCCTAAAACTCTTTGTCTTACTGAAAAATTTAATAGAATTGTTAAAATGTATTTAAATTTATACAAAAATGTACATTTTTGTATTGGTATTTTTACAAATATGCGTATATTTGTAAAATATTTTATAAATCTAAAAAATGAAAAAAAGAAAACTTTACTACAAATTAATAACGTTTATTGAACATAAAAATGCTTTAATTGTAACAGGCATGCGACAAGTCGGTAAAACAACTTTACTAAAGCAAATATACGACAATTTAAAAATTAGTGAAAAGATATGGTTTAATTTGGACAATCCTTTAGATCAATTAATTTTTGAAGAAACCGATTACAACAATATTTTCCGTAATTTTCAAAATCTAACAAAAACTAACAAAAATAGAATTTATGTATTTATTGATGAAATTCAAAATTTTCCTGAAATTACCAGGATTATAAAATATTTAATTGATCATTATGGTGTTAAATTCATAGTAACCGGCTCATCAAATTTTTATCTGAAAAACTTATTCCCGGAATCGCTAAGTGGGAGGAAATTTCTATTTCATTTGGCGCCTTTAAGTTTTCAGGAGTATTTGTATTTTAATGAAAAGAAGACAAAAGAAGAACTTCTGGATTTCAATTATGAAAGTATAATAAAACCTCAATCTTTATATAAATTTAAATTATATGAACAGGATTACAATGATTATCTGAACTTCGGAGGATTTCCCGAAGTAGTATTAACTAATGATATTGACACAAAAAAAATGATCTTAGGAAATATACTTACTTCCTTTTTTGAAAAAGATATCAGGTTGCTTTCAGATTATAAAGACATACGCGAATTAAGAGATTTTATCAGGTTATTAGTGCCAAGGGTCGGATCAATGCTTGATATCACAAAGCTTTCTGTCGAATTAGGAATAACAAGAGTAAAATCTTATAGTTATCTTGAATTTTTACAGGGAACCTATTTTATTCGGTTACTTTCAAAATTTTCACAAAGCATTGATAAGAGCATAGCTGGGGGGAAAAAATTTTATTTTGCAGATACCGGATTACTGAAATTAATAGGCAATGTCAATGATGGTCAATTATTCGAAAATGCTGTTGTAAATCAACTTTCACAATTTGGAGATTTAAGTTTTTATAACAAAAGAAATACTGCTGAAATTGACATAATTTTAAATAATGAAAAAGCATTTGAGGTAAAGTTAAATGCTACAATTTATGATTACGAACGATTGAAAAAACTATCGAAAAAGATCGGTATTAAAAATTTTTATTTAGTAAGTTTGAACTATAAAGAAATTAAGAATGTTATTTACCCAATGTTTATATGAGTTCGGAATTTTTATCTTTTTATAAATTCTACAATATAAATCAGGTTCGAAGTAAATTTAGTATTATCTATAATTTCTACATTCATATTATATTTCGAAACAAAATCAGTAATTTTATTTCCTTCGACAAAGAAAAGTTTTTTATAACCCATTTTATTAAATCCTGAACGTGTTGAAAATAATTCGGTGAGTTTTGTAATAAAAGTTCCTTTTTTGATGTTAGCATCTGCATCTCTGATTATTATTTTTCCATTATCATTTAACTTAGCAATACATTTGCGAATAGTTTCAAGTTGGTTTTCTTCAGGCATATAATGCAATACATCATTTAAGATAAATACATCGCTATAAGGTAATTTATAGTCATTAATATCGGTATAAATAAAATTAAGGTTCGGAATATCCTGTGAAATTTTTCCTGCAACATCAATTTTGTAATTATCATAATCTATACCGGTTATTTTTCTTTGATTTGAAACCAGATTCAACATATATGGCAAAAACCCGTATCCACAACCAATATCCACAATGCTTGCTTGTAAAGGAATAAGTTCATTAAATAATGTATAGTTTTTTTCTAATTTTAATTTTACTCTGAGATACCATTCCAATACAGGACCTTTATAAATATATTGTTTTATTAATCTGTCTCTAAAATAATCGGGTGTTTCTTCCTTTAGTTTAAGTTTTTCATATTCTTCGCGATAGAACTTTGCCATAGATTTTGTCTGTAAAAGATATGTGTTGCCATATTTTCCGTCTTTTAAGTTTATTCTGTCAAATATCTTAACAGTAATACGCCCGCTGCGTAAAAAAACTTCGCCTCTTGTAAGGCAATGACCTGAACCGTGGATTATAACAGGCAATATTTCCAAATTTAATTTATCAGCGAGATAAAATGCACCCTTATGAAAACGTTTGATTTTACCTTTTTCAGACCTGCCTCCTTCAGGGAAAACCAAAATAGAATAACTATCTTTAACTTTCTTTCTTAAAAGTTCTACACTTTTTTCATATCCTTCAGTAACAGGGTAAAAATCAACATATCTTACAATTAGCCCATAAAATTTATTATTCCAAACCCAGTCATTGGTTAAAACAATTATTTTAGGATGTAACATCAATAGTAACACCAAATCCAAATGCGACTGATGATTTGAAATTATAATGGCAGGTTTTTTAAATGTTGTTGAATTATAATTGATAAGAGTTTTTCTGATAGTAACATTAATATAAACAACTAATCGGCTAAACAGCATTAATAAATAATTCACCATTAGCTTTTTGTTTTTCTTTTTTAATGGAAGGATAAAAAACACAGGCAATAATCCCATCATAATTAAACATCCTAAAAGAAAAACAATAAATGTGAAAATTGATATAAAGAAATTACCGAACGTTATAGGCACGAATCTTTTTTGTCCTTTATTCATTATTAAGAACCTGAATAATAATGGTTGAATAGTGTATGATATTAAAACAACCGATAAAATG
>JADHVR010000107.1 GCA_016783885.1 Bacteroidales bacterium | reverse complement strand
CCAGCGGACCGGATTTCTACAACTATAGTGAATATCAACGAGAGGCTCCAATTGTAACTTTAACCGTAGGTTACCGCTTCAATAATTACAAACCAGATAGAGATCCGCAATCTGGCGGGGATGATAATGGTGAGATGGAGGAGTTTTAATAGGGTAAATAATCATAGACTTCGACAAGTTCTACTATACCCTTCGACAAACTCAGGGTACGGGGGAAATGCTCTGAGTATAGTGATATTGGTTGTTGAGCCTGTCGAAACAACCTGAAAGCAATTGAGGTCGAATCAGGTGTTGTCTATATTGGTCCCAGTGGTAGAATTGCTACATCTTGTTATAGTACAGAAGCTGTCATGAAGCATTTAGACCGAATAAAAGTATTAACCCAACTTGGCTTTTTAGACTCGAATTTTCATTTGCAATAAAAAATATTTCTTATGGATTATTTATTTATATTGCAGGTTAACCGGTCTTAATAAAGGCCTGTTTTAATGGCGTTTATTTATTGTTGGCATTTCGTTGTTTCTTATTAGATGTAAGAGCTTTATTGTTTTTTTTGCTTTGTAATTGTTTTGCATTTAATGAACTTATCACACTTTCCCCTAATTTCTTTTCCAAATCCTTTCTTGCATTTCCGGCAACAGCACCACCTTGTCGAGCAACAGTTTTACTTTTATTCAAAGTCTTTGGTTTCTGCTTTTTAGATAGTTCTGTTGTCGATGTTTCAGCAAGCATATTCAGAACCAATTCTAAATTGGTCATGTTGTCTCTAAGGCTTTCTTTCTTTAAATTCTTGAAATCTTTATAGTCCTTAGTCGTAAATCCTGCCCACGCTTTTGTTATCTCATCAGTAAGGATTGCATACTCTAAACCTTTTTTTACTCCTCGCAAGTCCCACTCGTCAGTTAATTCTTTTCGAACTTCGATACTTTTGAGCTGTTGATTTATCCAGTTTTTAGAATAGCCTTTTTTTAGATATGTTTCCATTGCTCTATCAAAAGTTTTTTCAGGGTCTTCTGTCTCTTCTATCCGTTCATAGCCAACTTTAGCCAACCATACTTTAAAGGGTTCTGCTTTCGGAGAAGGTATTGATTGTATAATTCTCAAAAGCCCCTCTGTATCAGCACAATCAGTTATATATTTTTTCCCGTCTGAAGATTCCAATTTCAGTTGTACGATAATTTCGTACAACTGAGAAAAACCTTCTTTGGTCAATTTTCTTTTTAAATCGCTCCAGTATCTTCGAGGATTACTACTACCAGTAAGAGTTTCAATAATGTCTATTATTGAGAAGTACCATTTTTCAGCCTCATTATCCCAATGTACTCTAATTTGTTTTGATTCAAATAGTTTTATTGATGTTTCTTTTGTCATATTCGTTTTCGTTTAGCTTAAAAAAAATAATTTTTATTCGCCTTATTTATTTTCAACAAATCTAATCATATTTTTCAAATTATCACCCATTTTCAACTATCTCAATCTCCTCTGCCGTTCACCCATGAAGCTCATAAATCACCTTGTCAATTTTATTTTTTTAAACCAGTAGCTTTAATAATTCTATCATTTTCGGAATCATCAAGTGCTTGATCAATTTCGTTGTTAAATAGTTTCAAATCCATTCTTTATCGATTTTATTCAAAAGTACAATCGCCCTACCTGAATTATTTTTCTTACTTTTACTGAATAAAGTTACAAGAAATTATATTTGCAGTGTTTGTACATCCAAATTATTTTGTAACTGTTTAGTAAGTAATTCGTTTAACAAAAATCTAACGAGTGATAGATTGCAGTCTATTTAGTAGTTAGAGCATCAATAGTAATTTGGCATAACAAGGACAAATTAACATTAAACAGAAAGATAATACAATATGGACAGAAAGACGAAAGTTTATTATGCAGCCTTTGGTGTGCTTGCCATAATTTCCATTTTTTGCTTTAACTGCAGACACTACGATATTCAACCATTTCCCGATCCGGCTGCAGGGTGCGCATTTTTCACACAAGACTATGCTTTACCGCAGACGCAGACTGCGCAGCAACTAGCCGAGTACCTATCGTCCGAGCACTTTGAGTACGATCTTGACGGCTGGTTTTTCTTCGGGAGCTTGGTGGATAGTGCAATGCCGGATGACATCGGGGTATTCTTTATTGCGGTGCAGCGTATCGAGGAGTCATTAAAAGGATTCCGGGTCCCGATGGTTCCTGCCATCGTTGGCTTCAACAGCGCGTCCCTTGGTCATTACGAATTTAGAGGTTTCTTAACTCTGGACATGGATCCACTGATGACCGTAACATCCAATCCATGGAGTGTGAGATTGAACTCGCCTTTGCAATCTGGTCCACTGATAAAGATGGACCTCGTCTCGGGAAGTATGGGAGCTGCCGATGCGGTATACAACCTCACAGCCGATATTCCAGATTCTGATGGCGTCAGGCTCCAGGCAGAGGTACAGTTCCGCGACCGGCTTGGAGTAGTAAATCAAGGCGATGGGTCAGCATCGTTCTTCGCGCAGTTTTTAACTGACGCGCAGCGGAAGCAGATCATGGGTTCATCTGTGCGCACGGTTTCCAACTATCTTGAAGCTACCGACGATCCGATGTCCTGCCAGGGTTCATACTACTATTCACTACCACTGATGGACGTTGAACAGTTTTCGATCATTCTAGACACCGTTTCTTTAAGCAACGGCTCGGATGGATTTATGTGGATGGATTACGTCGTACAGAGCTACGATCAGCGGGCGAGAGACGTCTTTAGCAATGCATCGTGGGACTTCTACGCGATTCAGCTACCGGAAGAAAATGCCGCGATCATGGTCATCCAGGTCAATAGTGCGACTGGCTCCCTCCCGATTGCCAAACTGTTCCGTTACGACAGTGACAGAACACTTAACTTTGCACGCAAGGCCGTGCATTCGTGGGCAATCGACGAGATTAAGATCGAAGCGATTGGGACGACATGGACGAGCCCGACCACCGGACTAAAGTATGCCATGCATCACCGCATCCAACTTATGTCAACGGTTTTACCGGCAGATCTTATCATCAATATGATGATAGAAAATCAGGAGATCGTGATTGATTTTGATACCATAAAAACAATTAAGTATGAAGGCTTAGGGTCGGTCGAGGGGATGCTTGGCGACCTATCAGTAACGGGCAGGGCTTTTGTAGAATTGCAGCCGGTTGGACACCTTAAATAGAATGAAGAACGACACCTTGCTTCGCTTCGTTTCAAATTTTAGCTCATTTTAAATTTTCAACTATCCCAATCTCCTCCTCCGTTAACCCATAGAGCTTATAAACCGGCTCATCAATTTTGTTTTCTGCTTAATCCTTGTCTTTTAGTATTTCATTTACAATTGAATCAGAAACTCTGAATCCTGATTTTATTAATTCAATGACTATATCTTTTAGATTTGAAATTACACCTTTTTCTTTTGCTTTAATTAACAATCCAAGTGTACCAATAATCTCTAAATTAAAAGTCTTGGCAATTTCTCTTCCTTTTCTTTCATCTATTATTAATAAGGCATTTTTTATCTCTGTGGCTAATGCTATAGAACTTGCTTCTCCGTTATCCAAAAAGGATTCAAGCTGTTTTTGTTTTTCTTTATTTTTTACTTCTTTTATAATTATCCAGTCTGGTAAGCGATTTCCAAATTCCTGATATACTTCTTGAGTTATGATTATTACTTTGAAGGTTCTTCTTAGAATGTCAAGTTGACCAATTCTTTCTAATGCAATTAAACAGCTTGTGTCGGAAATAATAATTTTATTTATTCCTGATTTTACTTAAATCTTCTGTTGTCTCACCAAAAATTGAAACACCATATTTACCAACCCGCTCTAAAAATTGTCTTTTTGTTATACCAGCTATATCTGCTGCTTGACCGGATGAAAGAACTCCTTTGTCAAACAATTGAGCAGCTAATTGCATTTTTACATCCATCTCATCTACTGTGTCCGGTATATTTAATGTTAAAGTTTTCATCTTTATATAATTTTTTATCAAAATTACGTATTTTTTATTTACTTGCAAAATTTTCACCCATTTTCAACTATCTCAATCTCCTCTTTTATCTAAAAAGACCTGCGAAGTTTATTTTATCAAATTGAGGTTCCGTGTCAGAAAATATTACCTGGCAGGCTAAAGGTACATCGGAAATTTCTACTGATTTACTTTATTTTCAATATTTCTGTTCATCTGTCTTGGTGATCTGGATGCGGCTATACGCTATACCTGGTGTGCGTTTTCCCTTAGGTATCTAATTTTTCTGAATATTTCAATTTTGCTTTGTCTTTCATCTTCAATGTCATAGTCATCTTGTAGTCCGAGCCAGAATTTAGCAGAATTTCCAAAATAAGAACTCAATCTTAATGCTGTGTCTGCAGTAATTCTTCTGTTTCCTTTGATAATTTGTGATATTCTTGTTTGTGGAATATCAATATCTTTTGAAAGTTTATAAGCAGATATTTGCATTGGTTTTAAAAATTCTTCCAATAAAATTTCTCCAGGATGTATGTTTTCTAATCTTTCCATTTTTTTATTATTTGTGATAATCAATAATTGTTACTTTGTATGCAATGTTGTTTTTCCAAATAAAAATAATTCTCCATTGGTCATTAATTCGGATACTATGATAATCTTTTAGTTTTCCAGATAATTTTTCTAATCTATTGGAAGTAGGAATTTTTAAATCCATTAAATTTTGAGAGTTGTTCAGCATTCTCAATTTTCTTCTTCCTGTTTGTTGAATCTCTAATGAAATTTTTTTAACTCTTTCTCCATTCCAAATTTTTTCAGTTTCTTTTGTGCCAAACGAAATTATCATAGTGTCTGATTGCGTTACTAACGCCAAAGGTAAGTATTTATTTTGAATTTAAAAAATTATTTCAAATTTTTTTTAAATGCACATCACTCGTTTATATAAGAAATAAACATTCACTACATTTATTTTTAACAAATCTAATAATATTTTTCAATTATCACCCATTCTCAACTATCCCAATCTCCTCCTCCGTTAATCCATAAAGCTCATAAACCAATTCATCAATTTTGTTTTCTGCATGGTCTATTGCTCGCTGGAGTTGCTGGCGCTGGGTATCAAGTTTTGTGCTTTGTAATTCTTTGTTGAGATTTAGGAAGTTGTTATTAACTTTTTTATTCTGTAATAGTTGGAGCAAGATTGATTAACCAGATTTCACCTTGTTTCATAAAAATTTTCTAAATCTATTTCTGTGAAAACAGTTAATTCATGATTCCTTTTGTAATCTTCATAAAGTTCTTCAGCAGCAAATTCCATCTTTTTTCGATTTTCAATTTCTCGAATTGACTTCAATGTCTTTTCTATTACCCATATTCTCCGTTGAATAGGAAGTCTTTCTATTTCTTGTAATATTTGATTTGTTCTCATAGTTACAAAGATACAAAATTATTTTTAATTTATTTTTTTCGTTTTAAAAAAGTTAATCACCCATTTTCAACTATCTCAATCTCCTCTTCAGTTAACCCATAGAGCTTATAAACCAACTCATCTATTTTGTTTTTGCATGGTCTATCCAAAAAGACCTACGAGGTTTCTTTTGCTAAATTTCTAAAAAACAACATACTGACAACCTATTGGTTAATAAAACCTCGTAGGTCTTACTTTTAACAAAATATATTTTTCATCCTCATTATCAAATTGAGGTTCCGTGTCAGAAAATATTACTTGGGAACCTAAAGCTTCATCGGAAATTTTTACTGATTTAGCTTTTAAAATCATTTCTTATGTATTATTTATTTGTATTGTGTGTTCGAGTGAAAAGTCCAAATAATTAATTCCACAATAATATGGTATTCTGCTGCTAATCCGGTTTAGTTCAACATCCAGTACATATTCGGCTACCGCCGAAAACGATACTTAATTGTTAGCTACTGGGTCTTGTTTCTAATCTAATAATTCAAATCCTTTTTTACTTGTACATCTATAAGCAAATGGTTTTTTACTTTTAATTATTTTTTGCTTTATATCATCCCATCTTTTAATTATTTGCTGAACCATTTCCCAAAATGAAAATCCACCTTTTGAAGGAGGTTTAAAGAAAAAAATTCCTATTCCATATTTATGGTATAAATCGCGTTGATGCCTCATTGTTTGAATACTTATATCTTGGGTAATTACTATATCTTGTTCTTTTCCTAGTATTGGTATCCATATTTCATCTTTCACACCTTGACCAAATTCTTTTCTAATGGAAAGAACTTCAAAATTATGTTTTTCTTTACGATTTAAATGCTTTTGAAAGAGATTTAGTCCCTCAGCTAGTTGTTGTGCAAAATTTTCATCAATATAAATTTTTATCATTAAGCAGCTTGTTTACAGAAAGTAATTGCATCTTTAATTTGTTTCTTCGATATTCCATAGGTTGAAGCAATAAAATCTACGGGTTCATTGGCTTTTACCATATGATAGATAGTATAAGGTATGATATTAGTGCCATAAATTGTAGGTTGACCAAATTGATGATCAGGATCAACAACAACACTATGATTTTTTCCTAACGGCCAAAGTCTATTGGCTAATTCTCCTTTATTAAAATCTAACTTATTCATAAAATCTTTAATGAATTTTAGATTAAGTTGTTTTGTCATATCAATGTTTATAATCTGGCTCTCACTAAATTGGAATACAATTCTTTTACCTACAGATGCTAATCCTTCTAATACACCTGCTGTAGCAAAAGGAAACGGGGTTTTAAACATTTTTGAAAGCTCTTTATGTGCATTTAAGATAACTTTTGTTGTTACACCAGCTTCTCTAAAATGAAAGTATGTATAAAATTCAACGAGAGTATGAAAATTTACTGCTTTAGATTTTCCATCAGACCAAGAATAGCTCCTTATAAAATTACCTGCTAATCTATTATCCCAATACTCAGATAAGAGCCTTTGAACTTTATAATATTTAAGATTCAATATTTTGGCTAAATCTGGCACAGTATAAATACCATCTCCTATTTGTGGTTTATTTTCGAATTGCATTGTTTTTTTTGTAAAAGTAATCAATAAAAAAAATATAAACAAAAGACCTTGTAGCTAACTCGTTTACATAAGAAATAAACATTCGCTATATTTATTTTTAGCAAATATAATCATTTTTCAACTATCCCAATCTCCTCCTCCGTTAAACCATAGAGCTTATAAACCAGCTTGTCAATTTTGTTTTCTGCATGGTCTATGGCACGTTGGAGTTGCTGGCGCTGGGTTTCAAGTTTTGTGCTTTGTAGTCCTTTGTTTAATTGCAAAAGATTGTCAACGAGATTTTCAATTTCTTTTTGCTCTTGTTCGCTCGCTGATATAATAGGAAGCTGTGCTAATTGCCCCATCAACACTTGTGGAAATCCTTGTGTGTTTGTTACAAGTCGTTTTGATAAATAGAATGAAAGAAGTTTTGAATTTATTAAACCCAAAAGAAATTTTAGATTTAATTGCTCACTGCGAAGAATGTAAATAGTGCTTTCAATCAATTCTTGTTTATCGGAATAAGTTGCACATAAATAACTTCCAGTTCTTCTTATAAGCAAACGAGGAGTTATAAGATGTTTTTTCAAAACTCTTGTACCTCCAATAATATTTAACTTTTCATATTCTGCATACTTGTCATAATGATAATTGTATCTTGACATGCAGTTACCTAATAAAAACGGATATGATTTTTTTGTTGGAAATTGAGTAAGTATGTCTTTACGATTCTTCACAACCATTCCTTTAGACATTTCAACTAATTCACACATCAATTTTGATGAAGTCATAACCTTTTTGAAAAGCCTTATGCTTGTATCATCTAAATAAATATCCCAGGGATCAGCACCATTACTCAATTCAATTTTCTGAATTGTTTTTTCCTGTTTTACAGTATCGATCTTTATAACTTTGGTTTTCTCTTTTGAGTTCTTTTCACCAACAATTATTGTAGTTCCGATTGTTGCATCTTCAAAAACAAAATGATCAAATGTTACAATAGAATTGAGATTAAAATTCTGCAAAAGAATTTCTCTTATTTTTCCGTTGCTTTTTGTTGTTAGCAACGCTTCGGGAACAATGAATGAAAATAATTTTGGTGAAATGTAAGAAACTCTTTCTAAAAAAAGTTGAAATAAATTTTTGGAACTACCGCCAGAATAGGAAAGAAAATTTTTCTGATAGTAAGCAAGTATTTCAGCATCGCTATTATTAGCTGTAAGTTTTAGGTAAGGCGGATTCCCAATCACAACATCAAAACCACCATTTTTAAAAATTTCGGGGAATGCTTTGTCCCAGTCAAAAGCATTTATCTTTTTTATCTGTTCGGGAAACAGCACGAGCTGGTCATCATAAAAATCAGTACCAATAAGTGAGTTGCCGCATTTAATATTATCTCCAAGATTTGGCAACACTCTTTCGTTAAAGAAAGTCAACTGTTTACTTATGGAGGCGTTTGTTTCGCCTTCTAATGCTTTAAGCAACAGGTTTAATTTGGTTACCTCTACTGCCTGTGCGTCAATATCAACTCCATAAATATTATTGAGCAGTATGCGTTTCTTTTCGGCAGTGGTAAGATTGCCGTCAGGTGTTAACGGATTATTCTTTCCGCCTACGCCCTTCCGGCTTTGGCGGACAGGTTTCTTTTGGGGCGGGTTTTCTGTGTAGTATTGCAGGTGCCAGTTGAGTAAATATTGATATGCTCCGATAAGAAATGACCCTGAACCGCAAGCAGGGTCAACAATCTTTATTTTCTCAATGTCTTTCGGCTTTTTATCTTTTATCAGTTTTCCAGCAGTGTTCTCAACTATGTAGTCCACAATGTATTTTGGCGTATAATAAACACCACCGGCTTTGCGTACTTCGGGCTTTTCCTCAATTTTTGCGTGATGGGCTTTAGTCAGTCGGATGGTCTTGCCAAGAAACCGTTCGTAAACACTTCCGAGAATATCAGCCGGCAGAACGGAAAATTCATACGGGGAAACAGGATAGTACAGGTCGCTGATGATATTTTTTACCACCTTGTTATCAACCGTAAGTAAAGGTGTGATAGTGTCTTCATTGAAATCAAAAAGACCGGAATTGTATTTTTCATCGGCAAAGCGATAGAGTTCAAAGAGGTTTTGGTACAAGTTGCCTTTTTTTATGGCGTTCTTCAAATCTCCGTAATGCTCAATACCCCTGTCTTCGCATATTCGCAGGAAGATGATCCGGTCAATATTTTTTTGCACGGCATAGTTGATTTCATCTTCACTGAGCGATTTATTTCTTAGGGCAATGGTTGTTGCAAGATATGTTCGCCATTCTTCAATGGATTTCAAAAATTCGTCATCAACGTTGGCAGTACCTCTTTTTTTGGCATCACTCTGAACATACTTATCAAAACGACCTTTGAGAATATTTTCTTTTGCAAAGGTGTCCCAGAAAAAATCAAATTCATCAAGATAATTATTGTATGTTATATACTTGATCCTGGAAACAGATGCCCTGTCTGTTTGATTTGGTTTTTTGCTGCAGTCGTAAATTGAGAATTCCTCGAAATCGGTAACAATGGCAATGGGAAGCCTTGCACTCCATCCATATCTGCGCACCTGGTATGCAGGAGCAATATCACCTTTTATATTTACCGATGGCTTTTTGGCATCAACAAAGAATTTCCTTTGTCCGTAAACAGTGAAACAATAGTCGGGAGCTTTGGTGCTTCCCCCGATTTTTATTTTATCCTCATGGATAACTTCCCGGTAAGCTTCGGCAAGTCCCTGCTTATTATCCATGTCCCATCCGAGAGTTTTAAAAAACGGATTTATGTAATCAACTCTTGTTTGGTGTTCATTATAGTTGCCTCTTTTATATTCGTCAATATGCTCATCAAATTGCTCAACCAAACGGGCAACTTTCTCGTATGCTTTTTCTTTTGTTATTTGCATTTATTGATATGCTGATTTAGAATTATTTTGTTAGGTGGTAAAAAAATACGCAATTTGCTATATGTGTTGTTTTTTTTACTTTTTAAATATTGGTAAAGTTCTAGTTCTAATTCTGGTGGCTTCAATAATTATAATACTCCCGGTTTTGAGAGATATTAATAATTCGTCTTTTAAATTTGCATTTAAAAGTTCAATCTGTTTGAACGGATCACGTTCAGACCCTTTGCGAAAAATTATTACTGAAGGTTTGTTATTATTCCATTTCGATAGTAAAAATCCGAAGTCAGTGTCTGCCGATATAATTACTCGGTCTTCTTCTAATGCTTTTTCAAATATTTCCTGATCATTGGCATGTTGAAATCCAATATCCCGAACATGAATAGAGTTATGTCCCAATTTATTTAATTCCTCTGAAACTTTCGGAGAAATTGCGTTGTCAATTAGAAAATTCATTCGGCTTTGGTTAATGGCAATTCTCTTTCTCTAACAGTTTCAGCAGCAAAGTTCAGAGCTTCTGTAATATCATCTTTTTCAAGATCAGGATAATATTCCAGTATTTTATCGTGTGTTATTCCTTGAGCAATCATTGTTATAATTGTTGCAATAGGTATTCTCAGATTTCGAATACAAGGTTCACCGCTCATTTGGTTTGGATTAATTGTTATTCTAACATACATTTTTTTTCTTTTTAGCCTGAAAAATTCATAAAAAAGTGAGAAAACTTGTTGGTTGTAAGCAATATTTTATTAACTTACAGCCAGTTAACAACAACATAAACAAGTTTTCTCATGTGTAAAAGTAAAAATAAAATTTCACATAGCCA
>JADHVR010000106.1 GCA_016783885.1 Bacteroidales bacterium | reverse complement strand
CTTCCTCATTTAAAAGTCTGGTATTATGCTTTAATGTTCTTAGGATTATGGTAATGATAAGCGCAATAATTAACACATAAGTCGAAGTCCTGTAAATATCTATCCTGCCGTGAATAAAGAAATACCTCAGATAATCAATGAAGGTAAAGCTGAAGACAGTTGCCAGAAAACCTGAATATTCACGCCGCAAAACGCTAACCGGAGAAAAAGGTGTTTCGCTTTTCCTGTATTTCTTAAAACATAGTATAAAAGCAGGAACCTTTTGCGACCAGTTCATATATTCTTCTCCGAACTTCCCTTCAAGGAACCGTTCTTCAGCAAACATAATGCGTTCGTAATACAGCCAGAAAGCCAAAGAAACAATGATCACAAAATAAATATTAAAAGTAAAAAGAATAATTCCTATCCACAGCAGGTAATTCCCAAGGTATAAAGGATGACGCACAGTAGAATAAATGCCTGTAATATTCAATGATTCTGCCACCTGCGATTCTCTATTTCTTCCTGATGTGCCTTGCGGTGTCGTACCTATCGAAACAGCCCTGATAATAAAACCGAGAACACTTAAGAAAATCGAAATGCATGTCAATATTAACTGAGTAATATCGCTAAGTTTGGAGTAATCAGTAAAATAAATAACAGGGATAACCAATATATAAAGAATTACCGGAATCTGCCCCCTGTTCCTGAACAGAAAGTTCCCGCTTTTTTCAAATGAATGTATCAGTGCCATAAATCGTATAAATAATTGCAATAATTTGAAACAAAATTAGAAATTAAAAATAAAATATGTTAATTTTATATCGCATTTTAACGTACAAAAGATAAAATCAAATGGCTGACAGAATCTCAATACTTAACATAAAGGTTGACAATATTACTAAAAATGATTTATTAAAAAAATTCGACAAGGGGGTACTCATTACACCTAATGTGGATCATTTAATGAAATTGCAGCACGACAGGGAGTTTTACGAAATATACAAAAAAGCAGAATACGTAACCGTTGACAGCCAAATCGTTCGTCTTGCACTTAAATTTCTCGGAACACCTGTAAAAGAGGTAATCACCGGTTCTGATTTTTTCCCCTCTTTTTATAATTATCATAAGGAGAATGATAAGATCAAAATTTTTCTTTTAGGGGCAGCACCGGGAGTTGCAGATAAAGCATTAAAAATAATCAATGAAAAAGTCGGCAGGGAAATTATTGTGGGCGCATGCTCTCCAAGTTTCGGGTTTGAAAAAAATGAAACCGAATGTGAGAACATAATTAAAATCATCGGTAATACACCGGCTAATGTCCTGGTGGTAGGTGTAGGCGCACCCAAGCAGGAGAAATGGATATATAAATACAAAGACCGGTTGAGCAATATAAAAATATTCCTGGCAATCGGCGCTACAATCGACTTTGAAGCAGGGAATATTAAACGGGCACCTAAGATATTTCAAAAGCTGGCTATTGAATGGCTATACAGATTAATAAAAGAACCTCGCCGGCTTTGGAGAAGATACATCGTGGAAGACCTGCCTTTCTTTTATTTTATCCTGAAGCAGAAGTTAGGTAAATATAAGAATCCTTATAATAAATAGAATGTAGCACATATCAGTTTGCAACATCGCAGCTCATTTCAGTTTGCAACTGAAATGTATTCAGACACAAACAATTTGCAATTGTGCTAATTTAACTAATCAGTTCTTTTTGAATTTTCTTTGGAAGTGTGGAAACAACTAAACTATATGAATTTTTAATCCATTCTTTGATTTGTTTGTCAGGAATTGTTCCATCCATTTTAATACTATTCCAATGCTTTTTATTCATATAGTAACCGGGAATTACCGCATCAAATCTATCTCTTAAAATTATTGCTTCTTCGGGTTCGCATTTTACATTTATCAGTTCAAAGGTCTCAATAATTGTTAAGCTGAACATTTTTCCTTTGATTGTAAAAACCAAAGTATTTTCGTCAAACGGCATTCCTTCTTCTGCTTCTTTTAATGACAAACAAAATGTTCTGTATTCTTCTATATTCATAAATGGTTTATATTTATTCGAGAATGTCTGAAAAAGTAAGAATAAAGCCATTGATGTCCATAATGGCAAACTCATTTGCACCTTCTGACGCCCGTACGGGTGCCATTTATTATCCGCAAAACTTTCTGTTCATGGCAAAATTTAAAACTTTCCAGTAGGATTTCCCGGTACACATTGCGCGTAAATACATCTATCCACCGAACTACGGAAAAGGTTATGAAATAGATTCCTTCAGGATTACGAAATTAATATTTCCGGCTCAATAAACAAAGAATAGGTTTAAAAATAGTTTTGAGATGCAGGATAGCTTGATTAAAGGCACCCGTATGAGCGCCAGAGGATGGTAAAAAAGGCAGGCAGGGTTTTACTCCTATTTAAAAAGTTTTACCTGTATTGCAATAGGCCCCTTTTGCCCCATTTCTACTTCAAAGCTAACAACATTACCCTCCTTTATATCTTCAAGTAAATTATTTGCATGTACAAAAACACTTTCCTTTGTTTCCGAATCCCTTATAAATCCATAACCTTTCGACTCGTTAAAAAAGGATACTATTCCCTTTCTTATGGGATCGAGGCTTTGTGCAGAATCGCGATTAGGTATTCCAATTTCGATATCTTCTAAATTAACATCCTTCTTTTTATTGGGATCAGGAGGAGTTGAAGTTATCATTCCATTTTCGTCCACATAGGCAATCATGTCGTCCAGGCTGCTTTTTTTCTCGTTTTCTTTCCTGGCTAACCTCTTCTTCTCTTTTTCTTTTCTCTTTTTCTCTTTTTTGTTTTTTACATCCTTTTTGTTGAATGTTTCTTGCGATCTACCCATAAATTAATTGTACTTTATTAATAATTGTCTTTCCTGGGTCTTGCCTCATTTACAACTATTTCTCTGTCTTTCAATGTGGTACCGTTAAGTTCTTTTATTGCTTTGTTTGCTTCATCCTGGTTTTCCATTGTAACAAAACCAAAGCCTTTGCTTCTACCGCTGTATTTATCGGTAATAATTTTAGAAGAACTTACAGTTCCAAACTTTTCAAATAATCCTTCCAGGTCAGTTTCTTCTACTTTAAAATCAAGGTTTCCTACATAAATGTTCATAATTTAATAATTTTAAATTGTTAATTTTTTTAATAAGGATTTAAAAAGGTGAGCAGCGATAAACTAATTGTGAGAGGGTAATTAGTAGATAAATGCGCAAATTTTCAAATCTGAAATTTTGGCAAAGGTACGCTTTTATTTTTATGGTTTTACTATTTATTTGTTTTTTTAAAACCAGCAGTATAACGAAATACTCGTTTACTCATAGCATCAGACCAACTTTCCCTACTCTCATCGCAGTCTCCTGACTACGCTTTATGAAGCCCTTTGCTCATTTCAGTTTGCAACTGAAATGTATTCAGACACAAACAATTTGTCATTGTGCTAATTTAATTAGTCTTTTTCAAAACCAAAGCAGTCCTGTTTGTCAGATACAACTTCAAATAGTTTGAATTGTCATTTTCCTTAAACCTAAACCTCACAGGTTTGGCAAACCAGTGAGGTTTGGCAGGTTAATTTTCGGATTAGCTTTCCCGCATTTCCTATCTCAAATCCGAAAAAGCCCGGAGATTGAGAAAAACACAGCAAGTCGAAGGTGGATTTGCGGGAAAGGGACTTGCTTTGTTGAAAAGTTCTCACCGATTTTTTTTTGATGGGGTAAGTTTCATTTTCTCGACAAGCCAAGTCCCTATCACACGGGCTTACCTCGACTTGGCGTGTCTAATGTGCCATAGCTCTTTTGGATTTGATCGCCGGCATAGTGCGCTGGTTAATCCGAAAAAGCCAGATATTCAGTTGCAGGCTGGAATCTTTATATTATTTCCATCCGGGCTAACTAACACTGATGTCCTATGCTTAAATCCGCAGGAGCAGGGCTTCGGTACTGCGCACTTTTGTATTTAATAGTTATTTGTTATGGGCTTTAATTTATTTCAATCCGAATGCCAGAATTAATTATCTCATTAATAAAAGGATTGTTTTTATTAAAATCATCTTTCCTAAAGATGTGTGGCTCAATAATCGTTTCATCTCCTTCTCTTAACGTCATCAGTTTAATCTGAGTTTCAAAATCATTAATGTAATCATCAATTATTAATGCCAAATCAATATCGCTATTTTTATTAATTATTCCTTTGGCAAAAGAGCCAAACAAATAGGCTGAATTAATATTAATATTATTTGTAATCAATTTATTAATATAAACCTTTGTTAATTCTATAGCAAATCTTTTATCCATTTTCTTTGATTTTTAATTTCATTAATCCAGTGATTTGCTAATTTTTTTATGTCAATATTGTTATTTGCCATATACATTAACTTTTGCCAAAGTTACAAAATAATAATAATAGAACCGTTACTGTTTTTTAAGCGGAATAAACTTTGCGGAATAGTAAATTTTTTTGTATTATTTCCATCCGGACTAACTAACTCTGATGTCTATCGCTCAAAGCAGTACGAACAGGTGTCTAATAATTGCAAAATATTTTTTTATTAAATTGGATTGTGCCTGTCTGACCGACAAGGCAGGAATCCCGGTGTCTGACGTCCTTGAAGTTACAAACTTCAAGGTGCAGGGGAATATTAATAATTGATTTTTTAATAATATTCAATTTCTCGAATAGCAAGTTCTGTTACGTTACCTTCACTATCAATAATGTATTTCTCAATCCAGTTACCATTAAAATCAACTCTATAATAAGTGGATTTTTTGTAATAAGATTTTCCTACTACTCTTGATGTGCTTTCGCTTTCTTCAATAATAGAGCCATCTTCACGGTATTTCCATGTAAAAGTGTCTATCCATTCGTCGTTTCTATATATTTTTCGTTCTATAATTCTTCCATTTTCGTCATAAGTCTGATATATGTCATTATTGGCAGAATTTTTATAATGCCAAGTTCTTACCTTTCCATTAGTGTAATGCTCAATATCTTTAAATCTTTCATCTGGAAGTCTTGAAGTATACAAAGAATTAATTTTATTAGTTTTGTAAGATTCTCTTTTGTCATCCTTATCTAATAATTTGCCATCACTATCGTAAGTGTATCTAATTACCCATTCATCACTATCATCATACTCTTTGACCCATTTCTTTTCAAGCACATTTTTGTTGCTAAACTTTGAAGAAGATATTTTTCTGTTTCTGTTGTCAAACTCATTGATATAATAGTTTTCAATTTCATTGTTTTCGTCGTAAATTATTTTTTTTATTTTGCAATTAAATTCATCAAAAATAGTTTCCCATCGTGTACAAAATTTACCATTAATATAAAGCACCATTTCAGTTTCAAACCCTGATTGGTTATAAGAATAATTTGTTTTTGTCTCACAAGATTCCATATTTCTTATCTTTTTCTGTTTCGCTGCTATTTCAATTATTAGTCCCGATTCATTAACCTTTATTATTTCGATATATCCAGGGTCATTTGGATAGTCTAAATAATACCATTGCATTTCTTTTGTCTTTATCTCATCAGTATTGAATTCCATTATGCTGTATATCTTACAGCTGGTTTTATTTATTTTAAGAGGATGTTCGTCAGTCCAATATTTGTCGCAGTCATACTTTACTATTCTTTTTACTTTGCCCCCATAATCTCTTTCATTCATCTCTTTTATTCTGGGAATCCTATTGATTGTATTTTCACAACTAATTAAAATTAAAAGTGAAAAAGTGATAATGATGTATTTCATGTCTTATTTATTTAAATTCTGACTAACGTCAAATTATATTACTGATTATCTGTTCTTTATATTTTACTCGAATTTATCAATTTTTATCGAATTTTTCCATACCTATTTTGTTGTGCGTATTCATTATTAATAGATTTATTATTTTATTTAGTTTCAACTTTTTCAATGTTTTCTTTTACTTTCAATTTTTCAATGAAATACTTTATGGCGTAATCATATATTGAAGAAGCTATTATACTTAATATTATTCCAACAAAGAAAGATATTAACAAAGATAATATTGGCTTTTTCTTTATAAAATCAGAAATTTTATAGTATCGGTCTTTTTTAATCCTTTTAATTTCCTTTTTCGCAATTTTTATAATATTATCAGAAATGTTCTCTTGTCTTAAATTATCTCTACAAACATCGCAAATCACAGGTTTATGAAGCGAAAATACAATGTCACTTAATGTTCCATTCATATCAAAAATACAACCGCGAGTATCATCATGTGTAAAATTTGTATCTTCAGTACATAATGGTATTCTGTTTCCATATCGTAGATAAATTATGGAATACTCATACAATACTCTTAATAATAGATTTTCAATAGGAAATTTTTTGTTGCTTATTATCTCTTCCATATCGTTATATGACAGAATAACACGATTTTTATTTAATCTTCTTGCGTAATAATTATGTTCAATAGGAACATAGGTTATCCCAATAAAAATATCTGCGTCAGAAATGATTGGAAGTTCTTTTTCTAATAAACTATCACTATATCCCCAATTTACAGTGTCAGATTTTGCATTGATATGGTATTTTTTAAAGTCATCAACTATTTCAAAAAGATTAGATTTCCATTTTGTTATTTTCTTTCTGTTAAAGGCGAAAGGTAAAAAACCAATAATTCCTAATTTAATTTTTATCCTTTTCATCAATTTCTTAATTTTTTCATATATGCACCTCAACTTTTAAATATAATTATTACATTTATTTCTATTATGAGAAATTATTCTATTTTTTCAACTGCTTGATATATAATTTTAAATCCGTTTCCATTCTTGTTAAGCATTTATAAACGGTTATAATCATTTATTTATTTATTCTTAACGGTTAATGTTTCTTGAATCAACGTAATAGTGCCGCACGCTTTCGATTTATCTATCGTTAATTACAATATTCTTGAATCATATCATAAGCCTCCCAGTTTCCAAGTTCGCCATCCTTTGAAAAGTCTAAACAGGCTCCGTCTATGTCTCCCAATTCATATTTACATACTCCCCTATTGAAATAAGCTTCCTTAAACTCAGGGTCTAATTCAATAGCTTTGTTGTAATACATTACAGCTCCTCTTATGTCTCCCAATTTACCTTTATCTACTCCCTTATCGTAATACTCTATAGATGTTTGTGCGTGTGTAAAAAAGGAAATACTTACTAAGACTATCGCAAAAAATACATTTTTAGTCCTCATTTTAAATTATTTAAGTTATTTATTAATATTTCTCACTATTGCTCCCCCTTGCAAATATAATTATTACGTTTATTTCAATTATGAAAAATTATCCCCAGCACATTTCAGTTTGCAACTGAAATGTATTCAGACACAAACAATTTGCAATTGTGCTAATTTAACTGATCTTTTTCAAAACCAAAGCCGTCCTGTTTGTTACATATAACTTCAAATAGTTTGAATTGTCATTTTCCTTTTTATATGTTGGATATTCGATTGAGTTATCGATCCTTCCATGCCCGCCAAATACAGCGCTGTCGGAATTAAGAATGATTTTATAATTTCCTTCCTGTGGTATTCTTATCTCATAATCGGGGATTGAATGACTTGTATGAAAGTTAAAAATGAATACCAGGTTGTTCCTTTCGAAAATGATGGTTTTGTTCCAGTCGTCCATATTGAGTTGCTGCGCAAACATTGATGACATTATCCTGTTTTCTTTGATCACACGGATCATTTCCTTGTCAAAGGCAGCGAGATATTGGTATTTCAAATCAGGGTTATTCGCTAACGACCATTGCCTCCTGCAATATTTATAGCTCCAGTTATTACCTTCACGCGGAAAATCAATCCATTCAGGATGACCGAATTCGTTTCCCATAAAATTCATATAAGCTTGACCGCCAAGTGCAATGGTAAACAATCGTAACATTTTGTGAATGGCAATACCGCGATCAATCACAAGATCAGGATCGTCCTTTTGCATGTGCCAGTACATCTCCTTATCCATTAGCCAAAAAGCAAGGGTTTTATCGCCAACCAGAGCCTGGTCGTGAGATTCGGCATACGCGACAGTTTTTACATGAGGCAGGCGATCATTCAATACATTCCAAATTTCATATATATTCCAGTCTTCATCTTTTTGTTCTTTAAGCAATTTTATCCAGAAATCGGGTATTCCCATTCCGAGCCGGTAATCAAAACCAATTCCGCCTTCGTTTATTTTTGCTGTCAAACCGGGCATTCCCGTAACATCTTCGGCAATTGAAACGGCATTGTTATTTAAGGTATGCATTAATTTATTTGCTAATTGAAGATATGTAATGGCATCCCATTCCACTCCCTGCCTGAAATATTTATCCCTGTTATCAATAGATTCATTTCCATGATGAAAATACATCATTGAGCCCACGCCATCGAAACGGAATCCGTCGAAATGAAATTCACGCATCCAGTATTTCAGGTTTGATAAAAGAAATCTTAATACTTCTGTTTTCCCGTAATCAAATAATTTAGAATCCCATTGCGGATGATAACCTCTTGTTCCGGGATGAAAATACTGTTCATCCGAACCGTCTAATTGATTGATTCCTTCAACTGTATTTTTTACGGTATGCGAATGAACCACATCCAAAATTACGGCAATACCGAGTTGATGAGCTTTTTTAATAAAATATTTCAAATCTTCCGGCGTTCCGAATCGCGAGGAAGGAGCAAAGAAGTTTGAAACATGGTACCCGAACGACCCGTAATATGGATGTTCCTGTATTGCCATCAACTGTATGGAATTATAGCCAGCATTTTTTATTCTCGGCAGTATATTTTCGGCAAATTCCAAGTAAGTGCCTATTCCCTCCTTTTCCTGTGCCATGCCGACATGACATTCGTAAATGAATAACTCATCCAGGTTTCCGGGGTTGAAATCATCATCCGTCCAGTCGAATTTCCCCGGCAACCAAACCTGTCCCGAAAAATTTTTAGTATCCTCATCCTGTATTACACGTCTTACATAAGCAGGTATCCTGTAATTCAGTCCCAAATTCGAATCGACAAGCACTTTTATTTTACTGCCATGAACAAATGTGTTTTTGTATTTATTTTCATCAAGAAAAATTTCCCAAACCCCAAATTCATTTTTTATTAAAGGGTGTGAAAATTTCTCCCAGTTATTGAAATCGCCTGTTAAATATAGTGCATTAGCTTTGGGAGCCCACTCACGGTATGTCCAGCCTTTACGTTTTGAATCATAATTAATCCCAAAATAGTTATATCCATCTGCAAATTTTATCAGGCTGCTAAAATTATTCTCAATTTCCGTCAGCTTTTCCTTATACCTGATATATCTGTCGGTAATATCCTGAGTGCTGGGTTCGAGCCAGGGGTCTTGTTTTATTATCTTTAACTTTTTTTCTGACATAAATAGCTAATTTAAGAATAAACAAAAGTACAATTTGTTAGAATAATTTCTTACTTTGCAAAATTAAAATATGTTTTAGAGACTGTTTAGATTTTATTAGTGATGTTTTCAGAAAAGCAGAAGAAACCGGTATTATTATCCCCCGTAACTTTGGGAAAGTATAAACTGAGAAATCGTGTTATAATGGCTCCGCTGACACGCAGAAGATGCACCGATGAACATGTACCGACTGATATTATGCGAATATACTATGAGCAACGAGCTTCAGCAGGTTTGATAATTGCAGAAGCTGCCGCTGTTTCTCCTCAGGCTGTCGGTTATTTGAATAGTCCCGGAATATTTACACAAGAACAGGTTAAAGCATGGAAACCCATTACAAAAGCTGTTCACAATAAAAACGGACTGATATTTTTACAATTGTGGCATGTTGGTAGAATTTCTCATCCTTTACTTCAACCGGATGGACAACTACCTGTTTCTGCATCAGCAAAAAAAGCTGAGGGATATGCCAGTACACTCAAAGGGAAAAAATCCTTTGTTACGCCACGTGCATTAGATGCCGATGAAATACCCGGAATAATTAACGATTTTAAAAACGCTTCTGAAAATGCAATTGAAGCAGGTTTTGATGGAGTTGAAATTCATGGTGCTAATGGCTATTTACTCGACCAGTTTTTGCATGATGGTTCTAATATAAGAACTGATAATTATGGTGGAAGTATCAAGAATCGGTCAAGACTGTTAACAGAAGTTACACGGGCAATATGTAATGCAATCGGCTCGGAAAGGGTGGGAGTGAGGTTATCACCAAGCGGGATTTATAAAGATATGATAGATTCAAATCCGGTTAAATTATATGAATATATTATTAACCAACTAAATCATTTTCAGATGGCTTACCTGCATTTACTTGAACCTTTAGTTTTATTAGAGCCGGAAAAAGAATATTCCAGGTATCTGAAAATAATTACCCCGCATTTCAGAAAATTTTACATAGGAACATTAATAACTAACTGCGGGTATGATTTTAAAAGTGGGAATAAAATAATTGAAGACGGATATGCCGACCTTGTAGCTTTCGGCAAACTTTTCATTTCCAATCCTGACTTAGTGGAACGTTTTGCAACCGGTGCTCCGCTTAATCCGTGGGATGAGGACACATTTTATTATGGTGGTGGGAAGGGTTATATTGATTATCCTTTTTTATACGCTGATACAGATAGCTATCGGTACTGATTTATTCTGATTATCTTTATTAGACGCAGATTAACACTGATTATTTATTTAATTTCATTCAGCGGTTTTCTGCGAATATCAGCGTCTAATAATTTACTAATATTTCTCACTTGGAATGTAGGCAATAAGTGTTAGATATTCAGCCTTTTCAAATTCAATAATTGCTGTTTTATGATAAACTTGAATGATCTATAAATTATTTCTATTTGAGGGATTGTTTTGCACCGTCCCGATAATTATCGGGATTAGCTCGGTGGTG
>JADHVR010000007.1 GCA_016783885.1 Bacteroidales bacterium | reverse complement strand
TAAAGCCTGTGCTTGTATTTTTAACCATTCCAATTACGATTTTAACATTCGGATTGTTTTTATTAGTGATAAATGCTGTTATTATTTTAATTGCGAGCAGCCTGGTATCAGGGTTTTATGTTGAAGGGTTTTGGTGGGCGCTTTTATTCAGCCTTATTATGTCCTTGATATCGTATTTATTGGGGATAAGAGATAAAGAATAAAAAATAATAAAAAATTATAACAACTTAACCAAAGTTGCGACGATGGCGATACTTACAGCTATCATAGCACCTAATTTTATAGTAAGTCGCATTTCCATTTCTTTTAAATCGCGCTTAGTTGCTAAATTTTCATTAACTATTTCAGCTAAAACCTCTGCTTGAACTTCTGCCTGCTTCTCAGTAAAGCCTGCTTCTTTAAGTCTTTTAGCGTAAGCTAATGTGTCGAAAATAACAGTTGAGTACATAATTTACGATGTTAAATTTAGGTAAAGATATAAAAAATATTTTAGAAAATAACTATTTTTCACATTTAATGTATCATTCATATCCATAATAAAATCTAAAGCTCTTTCGGATTTATGCGAAAGCAATGTGGGTTGGCTAATCCGAAAGTTAATATCCTGGGATTCCTGCCTTTGTCGCCTGCCTGACGGCAGTCAGGGCAGACAGGTGTAATCCCCATTATCCCACGCCCCACTCCACGCCCCACGCCACGCCCCATGCTCCATTAATTTTGTGTTCTATAACGCTTGAAAAAGGAATAGATTTTAGCCATCATCAAACCCAAGCCACATCCTGCAATTATACCTGCAATTACATCGCCGGGATAATGAACACCGAGATAAATCCTGGTGTAAGAAATAAAAGCAGCCCATAAAAAAATAAAAAAGCTAAAGTATTTTATCTTTTTACCGAGCAGGAAAGAAAGAAAAGCAGCCAATGCAAAATGATTGCTTGCATGAGATGAGAAAAATCCAAATTCTCCGCCACATTTATTTTTTACAAGATGTACCAAGCCTTCCAGTGCCGGTTCGTGACAAGGCCTGAGCCGCATAATAATATTTTTGAACAGAACAGATACCTGATCACTTACTGTAATTAAAACGGTTAGGGAAATTAAAATCCAGATTGTATCTTTTTTATAGTGTTTAATCAGCAAATACATAAAGAAGATATATAACGGAATCCAGATTAACTTATCACTTGCCCAATACATAATGAAATCCCAAAAATCGTTGTGTTTTTCATTAATGAAAAGGAAAAGTTCCGTGTCCCAATATTTAAGTGTTTCTATCATAATTATAGCGCTCTTTCGGATTTAAGCGAAAGACTTGTGTGCCTGCTAATCCGAAAGTAAATAACAAGGGATTTGCAATCCCCATTAACCATTTCATTCAATTAATTCCACATCCAATAACGCTGTGGATTACAAATCCTAAAATTATCCCGCTTCGGATTATCCTGCGCACAAATTACCCTACGCCCAAATCCGAAGCAGCCGTGGCACAAAAGCCCGTGGCGCTCTTTCGGATTTAAGCAAAGGACTTGTGTGCCTGCTAATCCGAAAGTAAATAATTATGGATTTGCAATCCCTCATTATCCTGTCATTCTATTAAAACCACATCCAATAATCCTTTTTCGCCGGAATAGTCCCGTGCTGAACTATATAAGTAATCTTCAGGTCTTGCTACGATTTCAGCCCTTACAGGATTATCATGTATATAGTTTAATTTCTGTTCTAAAAAGGAATTTGTATGTATTTCTTTCGACTCATTCCCCTCTTGCCAAAACTTATAGTTTGTTATTTTATTATCATATTTCCCTGCAAATTCAAATCTGTTAAGCATCCATTTTTTTCTGCTTTCTTGAGGATTTTCCTGAATTGTTCTGATAATCTCTTTACTGGTAAATTTTTTAAAATCCCTTAATATATTAGATAAATGAAATCCCTCTTTTGAACCTGCAATTAAGTGCAAATGATTGCTCATCAAACACCAGGCAAAAATAATTAGTCCTTTGTTTTTTTGACTGTATGTTAAAGAGTCAAGAATTATATATTTGTATTCAGGTCTTGTAAATACATTAATCCAATCGATAACAGTTAAAGTCAGGAAATAATTATATCCATCTGTGATTTTATTTTTAATGCCCATAATATAATTTTACATTAAGCTATAACTTAAAGATTGCAATGGATTACAAATCCTGTATTAACCCGTTTCGGATTATCCTGCGCACAAATTACCCTACCCTCAAATCCGAAACAGCCGACGTGCTCCGTGGCGCTCTTTCGGATTTAAGCAAAGGACTTGTGCGCCTGCTAATCCGAAAGTAAATAACAAGGGATTTGCAATCCCCATTAACCATTTCAATCAATTAATCCAATATCTAATAACGTTATGGATTACAAATCCTGTATTAACCCGTTTCGGATTATCCTTCGCACAAATTACCCTACCCTCAAATCCGAAACAGCCGACGTGCTCCGTGGCGCTCTGGCGCTCTTTCGGATTTAAGCAAAGGACTTGTGTGCCTGCTAATCCGAAAGTAAATAATTATGGATTTGCAATCCCTCATTATCCATTTCAATCAATTAATCCAATATCTAATAATTATGGATTACAAATCCTGTATTATCCCGCTTCGGATTATCCTTCGCACAAATTACCGTACGCCCAAATCCGAAGTAGCGTTATGGAAACTATATGTTCGACTCTTTCCAAATTACATCCTTTAGCTTCATCAAACCTGTTTTTGCAACGGATGAAATAAAAACGTAAGTAATATCCGGCAAATCATTTTTAATCTCACGGATTAATTCATCATCTAAAAGATCTGATTTTGTTATTGCCAGAATTCTTGATTTATCCAAAAGTTCCGGATTGTATTGTTTAAGTTCGCTCAATAGAACTTTATATTCTTTATTAATGTCGTTGCTGTCGGAAGGAACTAAAAACAAGAGGATAGAATTTCTTTCAATATGCCGGAGAAATCTCAGTCCTAACCCTTTTCCTTTATGCGCTCCCTCAATTATTCCTGGGATATCGGCAACAACAAAAGACCTGTCTTCGCGGTACCTGACTAATCCGAGATTAGGCGTTAAGGTAGTAAACGGATAATCGGCTATTTCGGGTTTTGCGGCTGAAATTACTGATAACAACGTTGATTTACCGGCATTTGGAAATCCAACAAGACCTACATCAGCCAGTAGCTTTAGTTCAAGTATTTGCCATTCTTCCTTTCCAGGTTCGCCGGGCTGGGCATAGCGTGGTGTTCTGTTGGTTGAGGATTTAAAATGATCATTGCCCAAACCGCCGCGACCACCCTTAATTAGAATATGTGTTTGCCCGTGTTCAGTGATCTCACATTCAAATTCACCCGTATCAGCATTTCTGGCAACAGTTCCCAGTGGAATTTCCAGGATTATATCCTTTCCGTCAGCTCCTGTTTTCAGGCTACCCATTCCGTTTTGTCCGTTTCCGGCTTTTATATGTTTGGTGTATTTCAGATGGAGCAAAGTCCAAAGTTGTTTATTACCTTTTAAAATAATATGCCCGCCCCTGCCGCCATTACCTCCGTCAGGACCTCCTTTGGGATTTGTTCTTGTACGAAGAAAGTGAACCGACCCCTCACCGCCTTTACCTGACCTGCAGTTTATCTTTACGTAATCAACAAAATTATCACTACCCATAAGAATTGACTATTCAATTATTTTATAAATATCTGCATAATTCCTTCCGTGTCCGTTATAATCCAATCCGTAACCGACAATAAAATCATTTGGGATTTTCATACCAACATAATCGATTTCATAATTCATCCTGAATGCATCTGGTTTAAACAGCAAAGTTACTATCCTTACATCGGTAGCTTCCAGCTTTTTTAGTTTTTCTATGGTAACACCCATTGTGATTCCGGTATCTATTATATCTTCAACAATAACTACTGTTCTTCCCCTTAACACTTCATCGAGACCGATTAATTCACGGACTGTGGAAGTTGTTTTCGTTCCTGTGTAAGAGGATAATTTGACAAATGAAATTTCGCAGGGAATATTTATTTTTTTCAATAAATCCGCTGCAAACATAAACGCGCCATTCAGAATAACCAGAAAAAGCGGATTTTTACTTTTCAGGTCTGAATTGATCTGTCCGGCAACTTTTGTTACAGCATCAACAATTTTTTTATTTTCTATAAAAATTGAAAATTCTTTGTCGTGTACCCTAATGGTTTTCATCTGTTTAAAATTTAGTAATACGTTAACTGTTTGCCACTTACATTTTAATCATTCTCTCGCGTGTCTCAATATAAAAAACATGAATGTTTCATATTGGATAAAATTTTTTATAAACATTGCAAAATAAATTAAAAACTTTTAACCTTATAGAACAAGCTTCTTTATTTTTGCAGTAAAACAGAGTTCAAAATTAAATTAAAATATGGAACCAAAAGTAAGTATTATTATGGGTAGCACATCCGATCTTCCTGTGATGGAAGCTGCTGCTGAATTTTTTAATAAGATGGAGATACCGTTTGAGATGAATGCACTATCGGCTCACCGCACACCGGAAAAAGTAGAAGAATTTGCAAAATCGGCTCAAAACAGAGGCGTACGTGTTATTATTGCAGGCGCCGGTATGGCTGCTCATCTTCCGGGTGTTATTGCCGCGAAAACATCTTTACCTGTAATTGGTGTACCTATTAAAGCAACACTAAAAGGTGTGGATGCTTTGTTATCAATAGTCCAGATGCCTCCCGGAATACCGGTTGCAACCGTTGGTATAAATGCCGCAAAGAATGCTGCAATTCTTGCTGCTCAAATCTTAGCAACTTCTGATGAAGAATTGTTAAAAAAAGTAACAAGATTTAAAGAAGACCTGAAAGTGAAGATAGTTAAAGCAAATGAAGAACTGGCAAAGGTTGAGTATAAATTTAAGGTGAATTAGATGGAGATAAATGGAGATTGGTCGAGTTCAACAAATTTCAATAAATCTCTATTTGATACAAATTACACTAATTTACACAGATTATTTTTTTATCGTAATTCCATCAATCTCAATGTATATCCATCAATCTCAACCTATCTCAAGAATTACTGAATTTATATTATCAAATTTTTCATTTTCAACAGACTTATAATTGTATTTAAAATTTCATCTTCAGTAACAGTTTTACGGTTAAAGACAACATCAAAAATTGAATGGTATGTATCGAACCCCATGAAACTGTCAATCAGGTATTTTCTTTCTTTGTCAACTTTAAGCAAGTATTTATAAGCATCTTCTTCGGTTTTATGATAATTTTTTCTGACCATTTCAACCCTCCATTCAACAGGCGCTGTTAGTTTAATGTGAAGCGATTGTGGATTATCATTGGCAAAAGCAACTCCACCACGTCCCACAATAATTACATAACCGGTTTTAACGATCAACCTTATCACATCAATAATTGTTCTCCTGATTTTTTTATCGCTTTTGTAATACTTAGTAGCCATTGCGCCTACTATTTCGTCAATCATGCTTTTTTTTTGCGCCCTGAATACATATTTTATCTTAGACGGACTAAGGTCCAGAGCTTTAGCCGATTCCTCAAGGATGACCTTGTTAAACCATTTCCACTCTTTGCCTTTCCCTGATTCTTTACTTAGCCTTGTAAGCTCTCTTGAAAGTCTTATTGCAATTGGATTTGCCATACAGCCGAAGTCACGTGAGATTGAAACATAAGGGCCTGTTTCAACTACTTCAACTTTATCTTCCCGTAATATTTCACTGAAATATTTTTCAAAGGCATTGCGCTGTGTTCTATCGGTATGTAATTTATATGTAGTCATTTTTGCCTTTTTTTTATTTGTCCAAATATACTATAATTTTATTCAGTTTCAAAATATTCGCATTACAAAATAAAGGTGTAATTTTGAAACCTCATTAATTGTTGCTAATTATTTTGTGAAAAAAAATAAATTAATAATTAAAAATTATTTCAAATGAAAAAAGCAATTTTATTTTTTAGTATGTTGTTCATTAGTACAAGTTTAACTTTTGGACAAACAGCAACATTAAGCTTACCGGATTTAGGTGAACAACCGGCGGGGTCAGTATTTTTCCCGATAACAATTGATACAATTGATGATGGAATTGGGACATTTCAAATTTTCCTTGAATTTGATAAGACTGTATTAACACCTGTTGATGTTACTTATCCGGATCCGAACTTTCCGCGTGATGAATGGATGAATAACCTTGTTTACGGAGAAGGTGAATTAATATTAACCTGGCTGAATTCTGAGGGCACAAACACTAATCCTGTTCCGGGAGAAGTAATATGTATTATAGAATTTATTTATTCAGACGAAAGCGCATTTTCTCCTTTGATTTGGGAAACCAATAAGCCGGGTCCAGGTAAATCTGAAAAAGTTATGACTGCGCTGTGGACTAAATTGGGTAAACAATTTACTTTAAAATTAATTGATGGAAGTATTGGTGTTTCACAATAAAGTAACCATCAACCGGACAATCACTATTATTTATTTCAACAAGGATGAATCAAAGGATAATACCCTGGTTTATGTCTGGTCCCACATGGATCAAATACAAAACCCAGGTTGTCCTGCTTGATATGCACGAAAAATCAGGGGATGTATTAAATCTTTAAATAATGAAAAAATCGTTACTGATAAAGCTTTTTGCTCTCTGCACCTTGCTCCATGCTCCAGGTTCCCTGCTCCATGCCCAGTTCGATACTCTGAAAATAATGTACCACAATATCCTCAATTATCCCGGCGGCGATCCTGGACGTGAGGATTATTTCCGGACAATCAACCAGTACCTTAAAGCTGATGTTATTCTTATTAATGAATTGACAGGCAACAGTGGTGCGGTTACGCTCTTAAACGATGCTTTAAATGTTTACGGAACTACGCATTACCAAAAGGCAGCTTTTACCGACGGTCCTGATACTGATAATATGTTGTTTTATAACAGTGATAAACTTGCCTTGTTTTCGCAGTGGTATATTCCGACAGCATTAAGACACATTAACGAATATGTTTTATATTATAAATCCGATGACCTTGCCCTGGGAGGTGATACGATTTTTTTTTATTTTTATTCTGCCCACCTGAAAGCATTCCCTGGAGATTCTTTGCAGAGGCTTGCAGAAGTTAATGCATTTCTTGCTCGTATTAATAACATTCCCAATGCAGAAAATATATTCTTTGGGGGAGACTTCAATTTATATACAAGTTCTGACCCTGCATATCAGGCCTTAATAAATAACGAACCTTACAATTTAAATGACCCATTACCTGCAGGTGACTGGCATGATGCTGGATATTCTTACCGTTGGTACCATACACAAAGTACAAGGACTGCTTCTTTCGGAGGTGGCTCAACCGGCGGATTGGATGACCGTTTTGATTTTATCCTGTTTTCCGATGATGTTCAGAATGGCTCGAACAGGGTGGAGTACATAAACAATTCGTGCAAGGCATTTGGTAATGACGGAAATCACTATAATGATGCCCTGATCGATCCTCCCACCAATCCGGATTTCCCCGATTCTGTCATCCAGGCTTTGTATTATATGTCGGATCATCTTCCGGTTATTTGCGATTTAAAAGTGGAAGCAACAATTGATACAACTTTAGCTGACATTGTAATTACGGAAATCATGTACAATCCTCCCGAGACCAATACAGATTCTTTGGAATTTATTGAACTTTACAATAACGGATCTGATGTGGAAAATCTTGGAGGGTATTATTTTTCAGCGGGAGTAGTATTTACATTTCCTTCTTACGTTATAAATCCAGGTGAGTTTATAGTTGTTGCTGTCAATTCCGAAGCTATGATGAATACTTTTGGGATAAATACGTTGGAATGGCCTGATAGTATCCAGTACAATGGATTAAGCAATAGTGGAGAATTAATAGAGTTAAAAGACTATTCAGGTAATATTATTGATTTTGTTCAATATGACGATGTTTCTCCCTGGCCCACCGAACCTGACGGTAATGGACCGTCACTAATATTGTGCGATCCTGATTCTGATAATTCACTTGCCGAAAATTGGATGGCTTCTTTGAATTTTGTAACGAAAAATAATATTGGCGATTCAATTTATGCCACACCCGGTTTTACCGAATGTACTTTCCCTCCTATTGCAGGCTTTTCTGCAGATCAAACGGAGATTTTTACCGGGGAAAGTGTAAATTTTACGGACCTGTCATTAAATGATCCAACGTCGTGGCAATGGACATTTGAAAGCGGAACGCCCGCGACTTCAACAGGACAAAACCCGACAGTGGTTTACAATACAACAGGAACTTTCGATGTAACACTTGTTGTAACAAACGAGGGTGGTTCCGGTACAGCTACCTATACTGATTACATTATAGTAAATGATAACAGCCCGGTACTTGTTATTGCTGAGATTTTGCAAAATCCAGGTGTAGTATATGATGACAAAGGAGAATGGTTTGAAGTATTTAATCCAACCAACAGTGATATTGATATGAGCGGCTGGATAATAATGGATAATGATTACGATTCGATAAAGGTATTAGCTTCTGTTATTGTTCCTGCCGGTGGATTTGCTGTACTTGGTAATAATGATGACCCGATAACAAACGGAGGTTATACATGCAACTACGAATACCAATATGCAGATTTTCAACTGGCTAATAATGGTGGTGATGAAATTGTTTTATTTTTACCGGATGGCTTAACAGAAGTTGATCGCATTGAATATGACGGAGGTTCCAATTGGCCCGATCCTAATGGTTATTCAATGATTTTCACCGGAACGGCAACAGAAAACAATAATAATTTTACTAACTGGACAACTGCTTCATTAAGAGAACCGACATTTACAGGAACTTCCGGAGATAAAGGTTCGCCCGGCACTAACGGTACCGGTCAAGATCTTGTTGAGGAAGGTTTTGAATTAGCCATAAAGGTTTTCCTCGAAGGACCTTTTAACGGAACAGATATGAACATCGGTTTGATCGCGCATCCTGATTTTCCATTGAACCAGCCTTATAACACGACTCCCTGGAATTATTCAGGAACCGAAAGTGTTACATCTTTGCCATCCGGTAATATCGTTGATTGGGTTCTGGTTGAACTCCGTGATGCTTCAGATGTAGGTTCAGCAACAAACGAAACGATGATAGCCCGACAAGCCGCTTTCTTGATAAATGATGGTTCCGTAGTCGGTTTAAATGGTTCAGATAATCTTTTATTCAGCAATTCAATAATTCAACAATTATTCACAGTAGTCTATCACAGGAATCATATCCCGATTATTTCGGAATACCCGTTAATAAAAACATCAGGTGTTTATTCCTACGATTTTACTTCGGGTGAAAACCAGGTTCACGGAGGAATATTGGGGCATAAAGAACTTTCTTCTGGCGTATGGGGAATGATAGCCGGAGATGCAGATGCATCAGATGTTGTTGACCTGGATGACAAAACCATTTACTGGGAACCATCAGCAGGGACAAATGGCTACAAAGGCAGCGATTTGAATTTGGACACCGAAACGGATAATAAAGATAAAGACGATTTCTTGGTCCCGAACATAGGAAAAGGAAGCCAGGTTCCGGATAATTTGAAGTTTTAATGATACAATAAAATTTATTCTAAACTGATTAGAAATAAATGCGGGATAGCCAAATAATATATACAGAACAATTAACTAAGTATTATGGCAGAATCGCAGGAGTGAAAGAAATCTCTTTTGAGGTAAACCGGGGAGAAATCTTCGGATTTCTGGGTCCTAACGGTGCAGGAAAAACAACTACCATTCGCCTTTTATTGGATCTGCTTCGGCCAACAAGCGGAAAAATTGTAATTTTTGGAAAGGATGTAAAAAGCAATTCGTTTGAAATTCGCCAAAAATGTGGCTATTTGCCAGGAAATTTTTCTGCTTATGGAAATCTGACCGGAAAGGAATTTCTGAACCTGCTTGCAGACTTGCGAAAAGTGCCACGTTATATTGAACCAGGCCTATTAGACCGTTTTGGCTTGGCGAATGGCGATTTGAAACGAAAAATTAAACATCTGTCCCACGGCACATTACAAAAGTTAGGTATTATTCAGGCTTTTTTTCATCGTCCTGAACTGTTAATCCTTGATGAACCGACTACCGGTCTTGATCCTTTAATGCAGGAAGAATTCTATGATCTTTTACATAAATATCAAAATATGGGCTGTACGACCTTCTTTTCATCTCACAATCTTTCAGAGGTTGAAAAAGTCTGTCACCGCCTGGCAATTATTCGCAAAGGAGAAATAGTGGCTATAGAGTCAATAGAGGATATGAAAAAGAAGTTATACCGAAAACTGGAACTTACTCTGCGAAAACCATTAGACCGGTTTGAACTTCCCGGTGCAAGGATTATAAAAAAACAAGGTTTAAAATATGAGTTTATTGTAACAGGCAGGAAAGATACATTGTTAAAAAGCTTGGCAGATTTGCCATTGGAAGACTTTGTATTTCCCAGGCCCGACCTTGAAGAAGTATTTATGAATTATTATCGGGATCAGAGAGATGATTAGATTATCGTATTGGCATTTAATCTGGAAAAATAACAGGGGCTTTGCTATCTTTAGCATGGGTTTTATAACGCTGTTGCAATTTTTGATTTTATATCTGATTTCCACAGCAGATACTTCATCTATTATTACTGCTATCATTGAACAGTTACCTGAGAAACTACGAATATTTCTTAATGACAGCTTTTTTAACACTTTAAGTTTTCAGGGTGCGGCGGCTTTTGGTTTTAATCATCCCCTGGTGCTGGCTTTACTGGCTATCAATGCCATAAATATACCATTGCACCACATTACCCGCGAAATGGAATCGGGGACACTGGAGTTGTTGCTTGCACATCCTTTCAAACGCCATTCATTTATTATCTCATTATGGGTATCAGGTTGCCTGATTTTGTTTACGATTATTTTAGCAGCTTTGATCGGATCACTTTCAGCTATTGCGATTTTCCATCATCTTTCTCAGGAGATAATAACTAAGATGATGCAGATCAGTTTCAATCAGTGGCTTCTATTCATCCTGATAATGAGTTATACTATGATAATAACAACATTCGGGGAAAAAGGAAACAAAACCGGCAACATCAGCGCCGTATTAACCCTCATTTTTTATTTATTACATTTTTTGAGCCAATTATGGGAATCCATTGCATTTATCAAACCTTTTAATATTTTTACATATTACGAACCTCAAAAACTTATGTTTAATCATGGCAATTTCCTGACGGATATTAGTATCTTATCATCTTTAATACTAGTTTGCTTATTTATAAGTTTGTGGCAATTTGGGCGGAGAGATATTTCATGAAAATTTCAAAGCTTTTTCTGATTTGGGCGTAGGAAAGCGTGAAGGCTAATCCGAAAAGAAATATAATATAATAAAGATCTGTAATCCGGGATTTTCGTTACTTTCTAAATATTATCTTAATATTAACGATTGCAATATTTATTAATTAATTCTTCAGCTTCCTTGCCGTATTCTTTGGTAAACCCTAACCCAACCGCTTTATTCAGGTCCTCACAAGCCTGGTTCAGGCTGTCAATGGCTATGTAAACAAGCGCCCTGTTCTTATAGGCAAAAGAATTTTTTGGATTAAGAAGGATTGATTTTTCAATATCTTTTATCGCGCCTTCCAGGTCGTTAATCTTGAATTTTGAAAATCCCCTGTTATTATAAGCAAAAGCATTATCTCCGTTTTTATTCAGTTCGATAAATTTGTTATAATCCTGAATGGCTCCTTTAAAATCACCAGTTTTTTCTTTAATGTAAAATGCTCTGCTGAAGATTGCATCTTTATTTGTTGGTTCTAGTTCTAAAACTTTATTAAAGTCTGTTAAAGCATTTTCATATTGCTTTAATTCGCTTTCACAAATTGCTTTTGCGTAATAAGCATCGGCAAAATCAGGTTTTAATTCAATGGCTTTTTCAAAATCTATTATAGCTCCTGAATAGAATTTTAGCTGGTACTTAGCGCTTCCGTTTTTATAATAATGTTGCGGACTGTTTTGACGGCAGGAAAATAAAGTAAAACAGGCTAATATAAGTACTAAAAAAATGCTGATAAAAGAATTAAACTTGTAAACTCTCATTTTTATTATTTAAAATGCAAAGATAGAATTTATATAATCAGGTAAAAGCAAATCTAAAAAAAAATCAAATAGTTTCAGACAATTCTTAAATTTGCATCTTAAACTAAATTACACACTATGAAACGATTAATTATTTTTACTTCACTAATTTTTTTATTCGCATGTGGACCACGGGAATTTGAACCACCTGAAAATGTAAAGGCAATCCTTGAAAAAGCCGGAAATAACAGGGCTGAGCTTGAAAATGTCATCCGGCATTATAAAGAAACCGGCGAAGTAATAAAGGAAGAAGCCGCCTATTTCCTTATCGGGAACATGGAAGACCACGGCTATGCTATATTCAAGCTAACGGATTCGGCAGATAATAAAATTGAATTTAACATCTTTGATTTTAAAGATTATGACGCATTATTGCAAGGATGGGATTCGATTGAAAATATCAGGGGAAAAATAAAGTTTAAACTCGATACACTGTTTAAAGATTATGAAACCATAACTGCTGAATACTTAATAAATAATATTGATTTTGCTTACGAAGCCTGGGATAAAAATCTTTGGGCAAAACATCTGAGCTTCGACCAGTTTTGTGAATACATACTGCCTTATCGCGGCAGCAGTGAGCCTTTGGAAAACTGGCGTTCTTATTTTACTGAAGAACTGTCGTGGGTGAAAGATTCCATACAAGATCCTTCCGATCCGGTAGAGGCGGTAATGTGGGTTAATAATAATATAAAATCGTGGTTCAGGTTCGACCCGAGATATTATGAACATCCCACTGACCAGGGACTTGCCGAGATGCTACGAGACAAAATGGGACGTTGTGAAGACATGACTAATCTTGCAATTTATGCAATGCGTGCAATGGGCATTCCTGTTATGAGTGACTTTACTCCATACTGGGCAAACACAGGAAATAATCACGCATGGAATGCAACAATGAATAAAAACGACAGCGTCATTATTTTTATGGGAGGGGAAGCTAATCCGGGAAAATATAAACTTGGAAATAAGCTGGCAAAGGTTTACAGGAAAACATTTGCCATTCAAAAAAACAGCCTTGCCGAGAAAAAGCAGGAATGGGAGAAAGCACCGCCCTATCTTGGCAGGAATTGTATTAAAGATGTTACAGATGATTATGTTCCGGTAGAAAATATTAAACTGGAATTAACAGAAGGAATACCCGACAGTACTAACTTTGTTTATATCTGTGTCTTCAATACGGGAGAATGGAAGGCAATTGACTATACCCGGTTCCATGGCACAAAGGCATATTTTACAAAAATAGGGCTTGGAATAGCTTATTTGCCTGCATTTTATTATGATAAGAAAATACTTCCGGCAGGTAATGCCATAGTGTTAACTGACTCGGGAAAGATAGAGAATAAAATACCGGATGCAAAAATCAGAATTACCCTAAAGCTTTATTCCACTACAAAGAGAGTTACAAAACTATCTACTGATTTTATTGAAGAAGCTCATTTTAATATTGGTAAAAAATATACCCTTTTCTTTTGGAATAATAAATGGGAAGAAGTTGGAGCGCAAAAGGCAACAGGTGGTCCGTTAATATTTAACAATGTTCCTTCCAATGCCTTTTACTGGCTTGTAGAAGATGGCTCACGGAAAGAGGAAAGAATATTTACAATTGATGAGCAGGGAAACCAGGTTTGGTGGTAACAATAATTAGATTTCAAAAATAATTAGAAAGAGTAAGCAAAAGCTGAGAAAAGATGATCACTAATACGAGGGCTATCGGATAAACGCTGGCATAAGCAATAGGCGCTGCATTTGAAGATGATTTAGCCTGAATAATACCCAGACCTGGTGTGCTGGTCATAGTTCCGGTAATGATACCCATAAGTGTCAGAAGATTTATTTTATATATATAATGACCAACAATAACACCTGTTAATATTGGTAAAATCGTTAATATAACGGCAACCCAAATTAATTTAATTCCATACTGCTGAATCGTATCTATTAATTCAGCCCCTGCCTGAGTCCCGATTGTTGCAAGGAATAACAATAAACCCAATTGTTTGATCAATTGATTTGCAGAACCGGATAAGGACCAGATTACAGGCCCGGTTTTACCTATTTTACTTAATATAAGTCCTGTTATCAACGCTCCTCCTGTATTGCCAAGATTTATTGTGAATAATCCGAATAAAGGTATCTGAATTTTGCCAATTAAAATGCCACCTAAGATCCCAAGAAAAATAGGCAGCAGGTCGGTTTCTGATAGTTTTTTGCTATCATTTCCCAGTAGTTGTGAAACGTTATCAAGATTGTTTTTTTCTCCTGCCACAAGTACACGGTCGCCAAGCTTAAAACAACTATTGGCATCAGGTGTTATTTCCACACCGCTTCTTTTAATTTTTGCAATCCTGGCATTATAAAAGGAAGAGAGATTAACTTCACGGTAGTGTTTATTTACAATTTTCTTATTGCTTATTAAGATCCACCTGATATCATATTCCTTTGAAAGCGGAATATCCACATCAACCGGAGCGCCAAATAACAGTACAACTTTTTTCAGGTTTTTTTCAGTTCCAACCATCCTTATCAGGTCTCCTTTATAAACAATGGAAGCGGCATTAGGCGAATAGGCATTATCCTTATGTAAAATCCGTGTGGCAACGCAACCGGTAATCTTACTCAATTCTATCTCCTCCAATGTTTTCCCATCAATATTAGGATTAACAACTTTAAATGTTCTTCCTATAACATCCGGGAAATCTTCCTTGACACTTTTAATAAAATTATCTTCTTCTTTTTTCAAGTCAATTTTTAGAATTCGAGGTAAAAGACCGATAATTAAAATGACTCCGATAATACCGAAAGGGTAAGCCACACCATATCCTATGGGTGCAAGTGGCGATTGTGAGCTTTCAATAACCGCCGCTAAACCGGGTGTGCTTGTTAATGCACCTGTAAATATTCCAATTCCTAAATCAGGATCAATTTCCAAAAAATGGTTTAGAAAAAATGCTGCAATGGCAGTGGTGGTCATAATAATAAAAGAAATTAGAATTAATTGACGTCCATGTTTACGAAAAGCATCAAAAAACCCTGGGCCTGCCTGCATGCCAATTGTAAATATGAATAAAAGAAGCCCTAATTCCAGGAAATCATCCGGCACATAATAACCAAAATGACCTAAAACCAATGCAATAAATAAAACACCGGAAACATCGAGTGAAAAACCAAACAGTTTAATTCTTCCTAATATGATCCCGGCAGCAACTATCAGGATAAGTATAATATAACCATGGCTCAGTAAATCCATGAAAAATATTTTGGGCAAAATTATGATTTATTATCAATACTTACTTAATATTTGATAAAGTTATACTGAAACTAAACGATGCAGAATTATTTAGAAAATTTACAAACTCCAATCTATTTCTTTCACTCCAGCTTTTTTCAGGAATTCGTTAGTTCTCGAAAACGGATGGCTGCCAAAAAAACCCCTGTCGGCTGAAAATGGGGAAGGATGTGCCGATTTAATAATATAATGTCTGGAAGTATCGATTAATTTTTCCTTTGCCTGGGCAAAAGCGCCCCAAAGTATAAAAATTAAATTTTCCTTTTTCTCAGAAAGGGTTTTTATCACAGCATCTGTAAAATTTTCCCAGCCTTTGTTTTGGTGCGATCCGGCTTGTCCTGCCCTAACCGTAAGTGTGGCATTTAATAATAACACCCCCTGTTGTGCCCATTTTTCCATATTGCCGCTTACCGGAATCGGATACCCTAAATCGTTTTGTAACTCCTTAAAAATATTTTGAAGAGAAGGGGGTTTTGCGATACCATCTTTTACTGAAAAGCACAAACCATTTGCCTGCCCCTTACCATGGTATGGGTCCTGTCCGAGTATTACTACTTTAACTTTATCAAAAAGCGTATAGTTAAAAGCTGAAAAAATCTCCGATCCCGGAGGGTATATTTTATATTTCTTTTTTTCACGTATTATAAATTCTTTTAATTTAAAAAAATATTCCGACCGGAATTCCTCTGAAAGTAATTGTTTCCAAGAGTTTTCGATAACAGGATTGATGGTTGTCATAGAATAAAAATTTTAATTTATCTTTGATGGCAAATTATTTGCAATATAGCTGATTAAATTATGTTTTAATAAAAACAGGTATATAAAATAATTTATTTTTGAAACTTATTAAATCAGACCTATGAAAAAAATTGTTATAATTATACTCGCAGTTGTTACCATCGGGATTATTATGTCGTCTTGTAAATCTACTGAAACTTGTCCGGCATACGGAGAAGCAAAAAAATTCCGGATCGAACAACGTCATTAGTAAAATATGCTTTTGTGCATATTCCTCCCAAAATAAATATTTATCAAATAACGTTATTTGATAAATATTTTTTACTTTTATACACTTTACCATACACACTTTTTGAGATGCATTGTTTTAGGACTCTGTTTATATTAGGATTATTTGTTATCAGTTTTCAATCACGATCACAAGGTGAAATTGTAGTTGACACATCAAAAAATATACTTCTGCTCAAAGAAATGAGCTTTGGAGTTATTTTTCATACACAGGGTTGGGGTGTCAAGTTCAGCAAAGGATTTAATAAAACTGCTTTTAAAAAAAGAATGCTGAATATTGAAATGGTTGAAATGCAATCTCCAAAACAGTACAGACAGATTAATCCGTATTTTACAAATTCAAAAAGTTATGTTTATGGTAAATTAAATTCGGTTTTTATTTTTAGAGGAACTTATGGAATACACAGGTTGCTTAACCGTAAACCTTATTGGGGAGGTGTTGAACTCAGGTTTTTATATATGGGAGGTGTGTCATTAGGGGTTGCTAAACCAATTTATTTATTTATTCTCGAGCCATCACCTGAGATTTACGTATATTCAATTATTGAGGAAAAATATGACCCGGATGAACATTTTGTAGATAATATTTTTGGAAGAGCTCCTTTCACCAAAGGTTTTAACGAGTTAAGTTTTTATCCGGGAATTCATAGTAAAATAGGTTTGGACTTTGATTTCGGTGTTTACCGGACAAAAGTAAAATCGCTTGAAATTGGCGCAATGATTGATGTTTTTCCAAGACCTGTTCCTGTCATGGCATTTAATGACCCCAATTACTTTTTTTTAACTTTTTATTTGAACTTTAATTTCGGTAAAAGATACAATTAAAAAAGGCTGGCATATTTAAACACCAGCCTTTTAAATTAAAGGATATCTCTCTTATCTATTTGTCAATAACAATCTTTTCAGTTAATACTATTTCCCCTGATTGCAATTTAATAATGTAAATACCATTATTCATATCAGAAAGATCGATGGTTTTTGTGTTTAAACCTTTATCAAAAGAATATTCATTATTAATTACAGCCTGACCAAGTAAGTCTGATATTGTAATTCGAACAGAGGTTTGCTGTTGCGCATTTAATTCTATGCTCAGTTTACCTTGAGATGGATTTGGGAAAATATTAACATTATTTTTATTTAATATTAAATCTTCAATGCCCGACTCTGATCCGATAAAAAAGTGCCATGTGTCGCTCCAGTTTGTTGTATCGCCATCCTCATAGGCTCTCACATGCCAATAATAAGTTTTTCCTGTTTCTAACGGAAAGATAACTGGGAAACGGGAAATATCGATATCATTGTAAGTTTCTGCATTATTAAAATTAATTGAAGTATCGTATTGTACTTCATATGCGGAAATACCGGTTAAATCTTCCCATTCTAATATTGGCAGAGTAATAACAACGGTATCTCCCTGTCCGGGACTGGTTAAATAAACGGTGTTGATCGTTTCAAAACTCCATGTGTCGGACCATTCGGTTGTATCCTTAGTATGTGCCGCTTTAACATGCCAGTAATAGGTCGTGCCAAATAAAAGCCCCTGAGGGTTAGCTTCATTTATTTGGCTGAAATTTGTACTCGGGAAACTAAAATTCGGGTCAGTGCCAAATTCATAAATATATTCAAATATTCCTGTCATTGTTTCCCATTTCAGTGTTACATCAAGCATCTGTCCGGTTGCTCCGTGTGCAGGTTCTTCAAGAGTAACCACATCAATTGTTTTAAAATATTGTACCGACGACCAACTCGAAGTGTCTTCTTCATGTCTTGCCCTCACTCTCCAGAAATACTTTGTATCAAACAGGAGTTCTGCCATTTGTATTTCCGAACTGTCGCCGATTGTGCTTCGAATTTGTACAATAGGACTGTTAAAGGCATCACCGCTTCTGGATACAATTGTTCCCATATCGCCTGCCAGCCAGGCGTTATCTGCATCAAGCATGAAAATAGAATTAATTAGATTTACACTACTGCTGGTTAGCTCAAGCCATTCGTTACCATCAAAATGAACTAATAATCCATCTTTACCGCCTGCCCATCCTTCATTTTGGTTTAACATAAAAATAGAGTTCAGGTCTGCTGTAGAATTGCTCTCAAGTTCAGCCCATTCACTTCCATCATAATATAACAGATTACCTGCTTTACCTGAAGCCCAGCCATTATTTTCATCCAGGAAAGATAAAGAATATATGTCTTTGGATGAAGGACTGGTTTGCTCGGTCCATTCCGTTCCGTCATAATAATAAATTTTCCCGCTTTTTCCGGCAGCCCATCCATTATTTTGGTCGGTGAAAAACACTGCGTAAAGATCTTTTGTAGAAGGGCAAGTTTGCTCAGTCCATTCCGTTCCGTTATAATAATAAATTATCCCATCTTCACCAACGGCCCAGCCATTTGATACATCAGTAAAATATACTGCGTAAAGGTCTTCAGTAGCCGGACTACTTTGAGTTGTCCATTCATTGCCATCATAATATAAAATAATACCCCCTTCTCCAACAGCCCAGCCGTTATTTTCATCAAAAAAATTGACTGAGTTTAGTTCATTAGAAGTTGGACTTGTTTGCTCGGTCCATTCCGTACCATTATTAAATAAGATTGTACCTGATGATCCGACTACCCAACCGTTGCTTTCATCAAGGAAATACAATGAGTATAAATTTTCTTCTGTAGGAATATCTTCTGAAACAGACCAGTAATAGGATGTATCAAATTGACAATCAAAATAGGTAATTCCTGATAGAGTTGTACCTGATAGATTATTATACCAAGTAATTTTAACATCAGGCATTCTGTCTTCCTTGCCATCATCAGGTTTGTTTATTCTTATCCTTTTAAATACAGTAAAAGAAAAAATTTCGGACCAGGCAGATGTATCGTTATCGTCCCATGCCTTAACTCTCCAGTAATACTTATTACCAAAAAGAAGATTGTTTGTTTGTACAGACGAAAGTGTTGTTTCAAAAATTTGAAGATCAGGAGAAGTAAAAGAATCATTAAAATCCAATTGAGCTTCATAATAAACTTCACCTATTCCTGATACCGGATACCAATCAAGAATAACATCGGGCATTTGATTATCTTCATTAGGTGAAACTAAAATTGGAGAAAAAATTTTTGTCTGCGCTGATAAGTTGATTGAAACGATTGCAACTAAGAATGTGTAAAGTATATTTTTCATTTTTAATATATTTTATTATTTCTAAAATTATTTAATAATTACGAACTTACTGGTGGAGGATTTGGAACCTGCAACCAATTGAAGGATATAAGTGCCTTTATTTAATGTTTCAACATCGAATTTCAGAGTATTATTTCCTGTTTGCAATTTATTATAATTTAACGATTTCACTATTCGTCCCTGCATGTCAAAGATATTGATTTGTGCATTTCCTGTTTTATAAAGATAGCAGGAAACATTACCTGAATGAACTACCGGATTCGGAAAAATAGTTAATTCCTGTTTTTCAGAAGAAACAAATGAGTGTTCTTCCTCTCCCAAAATATAAAAATATTCATTCCTGAAAGTACCCCTGCCATAAGTGGCGGCATATATCATACCGTAGTTTTTAATCTCGGGGTATATTTCATAAAACGGGTCGCCGGTAGCTGGGTCATAATAAGTAATAGTAAAACACCTCTTATAAACTGTTTGCTGCTTCAAATACATTACAGGTACTTCATGCATGCCGGCAGAAGCTTTATACCATTCTCCGGAAGCCACATCATCAGAAATCCAAATACCCTTTTCCGTACCGATAATAGCCACGTTGGTATTTTCGTCCATTTCCAATACTGACGAGTAAACAGGCATTTGAGGTAACGTACCCTGAACAGAATTGAATTCCGGATTATCACTTAATGCATTATAAGTATAATAAACATAATCGGTATTACCATAGTTACCTAAAGTAACCAGAACTTTGTTTGCATCTTTCGGATCAACCGAAATTGATGTAATTATCTGTGTGTTGTCTTCTGTTATCTGTAACTCATCGGTTGCGATAATGCAGCTTGAACTATTCACATCAGCTCTGTCGTAGTCATAAGCAAGTGCTATGTTTGAAATTCTAAATAATGTTCCTTCCTGAGTACCAACAAACAAGTAATTGGCATCAGAAGAATAAGCCATACATTGTGGATTACCTTCAAATCCAATATGAGCATTATCCGAGATCAGAAACCATTCCGGCGCTATTGTAAAATCAAGCGCTTCTTTGGTCATCCAAATATTATCCGTTGTGGAAATAAAGAGCTTATTTGAAATTATATCTTTTACTATTAAAGAATCACTTTTATTTAATGAAACCGGTAATTCATAATCGAAAGGATAATCAAAAATATTACTCCTCACTACAACATTATCGCCAGCATTATAATTAGTGTCAGCAACAAAATTCACAGAATCCCGGCTGTTCTCGTTGTCAAAGCTTTCCCATAGAATCATTGGTGTCAGGAAGTTCGAATTAGTCATAGCAGCAGCTAAGAAATTATTTGAATAATCAAAACCAAGTGTTTCAGATCTCCTCATTCTACTAACTAAACTTCCTTGTTCGGGCAATGGGCTCTTGGAGTAAAAAACGGGCGGATCGATTGTTGCAATACCAGGAATTTCTATTCTTATATTTGAGATAGCGCAATAGCCTCCATCACTTCCTTCGGGATAAGCAGGATCACCATAATTCCAAATGTCTTCTGCATTCATCGGTGAATTTCCTTCTCCGCTAATATACAAAGTGCCGTTACCCTGTGCTCCTCCCACAACCTCGTCAACTTTACTTGAACAATCAAGCGTGTATAACTGAGTTGCATTATAATTTTTATTTAATGGCTGGAATGTATATGTATTACCGGAAACATTTCCGATGTGTAAACCTCCATCGGTACCAATGATGAATTTGTTATTACTACCGGGTTGGAAAACATAATCATGATGATTTACATGGCAGTAACGTTCATCATAAATACCAAAGGGAAGACCACCGGCATTGCCAATGGATTTTTCAGACCACTGGTAATAACCTGTTTGGTTTATTTTAGTGCCTTCCCATAAATTAACGCCACCGGCTAATATCCGGTAAGGATCATCCGGGAAAACAACAAGTGTGTTGTCATAGTCGCCCTGATAATAAAAGGAATTGTTTCCATAAGTTGATCCTAAAATATTTAAACTCTCTGAACCTCCCGGAGCAACAACTCTCCATGTTTGACCTTTATCTTCGGACAAATATATATTTTGTAAACTATTTGGATTCGGAAACGATGACCTGGCAGCCATTGCATAAACAATATTCGGATCGGAAGGAGCAATAGCAAATTCTACCCTGCCAATATCTTCATTTGATGGATAACCATTGTCGTTGGTTACAACATTTGCCCAGTCTCCTGTTTCCGTGTAATTATTTGTTTCTTCATAACGTACATTTCCTAAGGTATCGAGCACTGTTATATTTGTTTTAAGGCTTATTATATCCTTTCCGAATGCATCAGGATTATCCGGATATGTCGAACGATTTACAAATTCATTTGTACTCCCGCTTTCGGAAACATATATTAAATTGTTAAATTCAGTAATAATCCATCCATCAGGACTGACTTTTACATCATAACAATTTCCATATTCTTCAAATGGGATATATTTCCTGTCAAGGTCGGTATTTGTTGTATCATTTTTTGTAGTGTCAATATCATAGATAGGATTAACAAATACCAAATGATCATTTTCAAACCAAAAAGTGTCGCAGGTAATTATAGAATCAATTTCCATGTCGCGGGAAAAGATAATACTATCCAACGAATGTTTACAATCAGATTGCCAGTTGTTCAGGTCAGGAAAATCGGCATATTTCAGACTATTGTAAGTAGCTGCAAACAGCCTGTTGTTTTTGGTATCAAGAGCAATTTCATTTATGTATGCCCATTCAATTGTGTCGCCGTGTGTGGTTGGTTGTGTGCCTTCTACCAGATGGAAGTCATCGTTACCATCTGAATAAAAAATACCTTTTCCTACGAATCCTCCTTCATATCCCATATTTCCTAAAGCTGTATAATTCTGGGTATTAAAACCTTCACCCGTTCCTGCATAGATGGTACCGTTATCAGTTTGTGCCATGCAGGATACATTTAAGTTAGCCGTACCATTTGATAAATTGATTTTATTCCATATAGTACCCAGATTAGTAGTTTTAAAAACACCACCGGTAACACTTGCTGCATAAATTGTGTTACCGTTTTGATCGCGATTGTCGAAAATGAGAGCCCTTGTTCTTCCTCCAATATTATCGGGGCCCATTTCAATCCAGTCTAAATCGATAGCAGCGCCGGATTTATAATTTGCCTGTGCTTCAATCTGCTGCCTTGCTTTTATTACATCATGTGGATCGAGTAATCCGGTATGCTGGTTGTTTCTTAACTTAGCGAGATATTCCTTCGCTTTGATAATGCTCTGGTTTCCTCGATTATCCAGAACCATTCCTTTTTTCCCATCGCTATTGTTAAGGTTAGCAAAAATTAGGGAAAAAGCAGTTAAACCAGCAATTAATAACGAAAAAAACACAATAGGTAAAATTCTTTTTTTCATATCAGTATTATTTGATTATTTTTTTTGTTGAAATACCTTTTCAAAAAGAGTGGCACAAGTTACACCTTTTTTATTTATTTGCAAGTATGTTTTTATTAAAAAAAATTTCGACAAATTTAAAATTATTTTTACTTAAAGAATCCCGAATAATGATTATTTTATTTTATTCCATCATATTGCCCTGATATAGCGGTATTTATTACGACTATACAAAAATAAAAGAATTTTTAGAAAAAACAAGTTACAATCAGTTAACGGTAGAAAAAAATCAGTTATCGGTTACAGGAAGATCCGATACTGGGGTTAAGCAGTTAGAACATGAATGTCTGATATTTTTCTGAAGGATAGGAGATGCAGGGATTTCCTTTGTATAGCCTAAGCGAGCCTTCATTAATGTTAAAAAATGCAGTTGCGAGAGTTCTGCCCGTCACCTTTCCTTCGGGATGCCGGCAGGGCGAAAAAGGTTTATTTTGATGGCTCGAAAGAATACTGAAAATTTCCTGTTCATTAATCATGTCTAACCCTGATATATCAGAAATACTTTCCTTTATTACCGAATATCTTGAAAGAGAAGATGAGTTTACATATTCTTTGTCTTGCGGAAAATCTTTGGTTTTACTTAATACCAGATGATTTGTGTGAAAATAAATCCCATTTGGTTCAAAGATTTGATAATTTTCAGGTGTTACTTCAACAGAGTAAAACTTCTTATCATTTATTGATGCCAAATTATGGTGATAAGCAAATGCACGTTCAGGATGAGTACATATATTTATAGCTTCATTAATTGATTTTGCCTCCAGAACTGCCCTTCCTAATATATATCTTGGAATGCCAATATTCCATCTGGCAGAAGCTATATAATTTGTTGCCTGGACAATTCCATGCTCATTAAACCCAGGACCATTGCCCATAATGATTCCCGGATAAGTGAGAACAATAAAAGTAATACCGGAGGGCGGGGTTGCTTTAACAACAAACATATTTCCACGGTTAGCTTCATTGCCATCCTCATTGTGTACCCAATACATTTTATTATTATCTGCATAATAAATCGTGGAACAACCGGGCGTTTCTTCTTTTTGATTTGCTCTGAGCGCTCCAGTTTCAGCCTTTATATTCATTAAGAACATATCATCGAAAGCAATACCGGCTCCTTCCGACATGCCCTTTATTTCTTCAATTAAATGAGGGAAATACTGTCGTGTTTTCAAAAGCAAGCCATCGTATAACTCTTTGTTATCTTTTTTTACCGTTTCTTTCAATCCGTTAAACCAATCTTTCCTCTTATTAAATACATCATTAATTTCTTTTTTAGAAAAACTGCCGATAGCGTATCCGATTTCGTAATAGCTGCCTGTTACTTCAAGCAAAGGGAAAGATTTGTCTGTTTCGGGAATGTATCTGGTTATTGCTCCTTTCGATTTACAACTATTCAAAAATGTCAGGAATGATCCTGAAGTGCCTGCTACCGCTGAGGATAAAATTACTGTTGATAACCCTTTTAAAGATTGATTAAGAAATTTTCTTCTCGATAAAGATTTCATATTTTAATTTGAAATACAGGGATAAAAATAGTAAAATCTGATTAAACGAGCCAGGTTTTGTATTTTATTAATGACAAACAATTATAAGTTTTTATGGCAACAAAAAACATATAACATGTAACTAATAACATATAACTTTTCTGGCTTGTCCAGGTTATGATGTATTCAAAAAATTTCAGTCTGATAAAAAAAATATCTTTTAATCTTGTTAATATTTTTAAAATTGTAAATTTGTCGCCTTTATTTAATAAAAAAAATACGTTATAAATGTTTTAAAAAGAATTAGATATGACAAAAAGAACAATCGTTAAGTTACCGGGCGACGGCATCGGGAAAACCGTTCTGGAAGAAGCAATCCGTGTATTGGATACTGCCGGTTTTGAAGCAGATTATATTGAAGGCGACATTGGCTGGGAATTTTGGTGCAACGAAGGAAATCCGCTTCCTGACAGAACCATCAAACTGATTGAAGAGCATAAAATTGGTTTATTTGGGGCTATTACATCCAAACCCAAAGATGCAGCTTTTGAGGAATTAGCACCCGAACTGAAGGAAAAAGGTTTGGTTTATTCAAGTCCTATTGTCGGGCTGCGCCAGCATTTCGGATTAGATATCTGCATGCGACCGTGTCATTCCTATAAAGGAAATCCTTTGAATTTTGTCAGAAGAGGTCAGGGTGGAACAATTGAAGAACCTGAAGTTGATGTGATCATCTTCCGTCAGAATACCGAAGGTTTATACGGTGGTGTTGAGTGGAGCAATCCTCCTGATGAGGTTTACAACGCATTAATGACGCACCCCAGGTTTGTAAAGAATTTCGGAAATGTTCCGAGAGAAGAACTTTCTGTGTCAACAAGAATTTTCACAAAAAAAGCTACGGAACGAATTTTACGTGCAGCTTTTGATCATGCGAAAAAATACGGATACAAGTCCGTTACACTTTGTGAAAAACCAAATGTTATCCGCGAGACATCAGGTATGATGTATAAAATGGCAATGGAAATCCAAAAAGCTGATTATCCCGACATCCAACTCTGGAACACTAATATTGATGCGCAAATGATGTGGCTGACAAAAAATCCTGAAACTTACGGTGTGATCGTCGCCGGTAATATGTTCGGTGATATTGTTTCCGACGGTTTCGCCGGATTGATCGGAGGGTTGGGATTTGCATGCAGTGCCCAGTTTAATCCTGATTCAGGTATAGGTGTGTTTGAACCTACACACGGTTCTGCACCAAAATATGCTGATTATGATGTTTCAATAGTAAATCCTATTGCCATGATCGAATCAGCTTGTATGATGCTCGATTTTATCGATGAGAATGAGATTGCAGCCAAAATCCGTAAAGCTGTTGCTGAAGTTATTGCTGAAGGAAAGGTTCGTACGTATGATATGATGAAGATGAGCGGCAGACCGGATGTGATTGAAAAAGGCGCTGCTTCAACTCAGCACATGACTGATGCGATTATAGCGAAGCTATAAAATTGAATAGTGAATGGTGATTAGTGAAATGTGAAGGATCAATAAAAAAATCAAAAGGCAATAATAACTTGTAAAAAATATAATTATGACAAATAAAGTATTGGAACTCTGGCCTGAATTAGAATGGATTCAGGATGAAGACCTCAGAGAAAAAACAGCCGGAACATGGGAGCTGGCTTTGGAAAGAAGTGTTTTAACACCCGAAGATTTAAACAGGATTCCGTTCACTTTGCTTTGCGGACCGGATCTGAAAGTAACATTTATGGATCACAAACGGTCGGTAGTTCATATTGCCCGTGATGCCGGACAAAAGATCAATGATATGTATAACGGCGAACTTACGGTGAACATGGATGTTCTGATTGCAGGTGCTATCCTTGCGGATGTGGGTAAGCTGCTGGAATATGTGCTCGAAGAAAATGGAAAAGCTGTTCAGGGAACCTATGGAAAATACCTGCGTCATCCATTCTCAGGAGTTTCATTGGCGGAAGAATGTGATATTCCCGCCGAAGTATGCCATATCATCGCTACTCATGCCGGGGAAGGAAATATGGTGAAAAGAACAACAGAAGCATACGTGGTCCATCATGCTGATTTTATGACCTTTTTGCCATTTAAAGAAAGGCTTATTGTTTAGAAGAACTTTGCGTCTTTGCGCCTTTGCGTGAAATAAAAAAAGAGGTCTCGCAAAGACGCAAAGTCGCAAATAAAAAATTACAGATATGACACTAATAGAAAAAATAATCGCAAACCACTCAAAATTCGATACGGTTAAGCCCGGTGACATTGTTGACATTGAAATTGATGTCAGAGCTGCCCGTGATTTTGGAGGAGCTAATGTTGTAAAAAACATACAAGATAATAATCTTGATATTGAAAATCCTTTAAAAACGTTTTTCACTTTTGATTGCAACCCGACAGGCTCAGATCAGAAATATGCCGTTAACCAGCAAATATGCAGGATCTTTGCCAGAAAACGAGGCGTTAAAGTGTATGACATCGACAATGGAATAGGAACGCACACATTGATCCATGAAGGGCTGGCATGTTCAGGTTCAACAGCAGTTACAACCGATTCACATGCAAACATTCTGGGGGCTGTTGGAGCTTTCGGACAGGGAATGGGCGATAAAGATATTGCTGCTGCCTGGAGCAAAGGGAAAGTCTGGTTTAAAGTTCCAAAATCAGTTAGGATAAACCTGAATGGGAAACGACCGGAAGGTGTTACTGCCAAAGACATAGTTTTAAACCTGTTAAACCTTTTCGGCGCTAATACTTTACTTGGTTTTTCCGTTGAAATTTATGGAGAAGAAGTTAACAACTTTACTCTTGACGAAAGAATTACAATTGCCTCAATGGGTACGGAAATGGGAGCAATAATCATTTTTTTTACTCCAAATGAAGAAATTTTACAATACAGCTCAGAAAGAGCAGGCAGGCGAATTGACCTGGTGAAAGCCGATGATAATGCCGAATATGAAAAGGTTTATAATATTGACATGAGCAAATTTGTACAGCGGGTTTCACAGCCGGGAGCACCACATGATACTGTTGCTGTTGAAGAAGCTAAGAAAACTAAGATCGATTCAGGTTTTATCGGAAGCTGTACAAATGGCAGGATTGAGGACATGAGAGCTACAGCGAATATTCTGAAAGGCAAGAAAATTGCTCCGGGAGTGGTGTTGAAAATTGTTCCTGCAACTGATGAGGTGTGGAAGGAATGTATGGATGAAGGAATAATTGAAATATTTAAAAATGCAGGCGCCCTGGTTTCTAATGCCGGATGTGCCGGATGTGCCGCCGGACAGGTTGGGCAAAACGGTGCTGGTGAAGTTACGATAAGTACCGGCAATAGAAATTTCCCCGGTAAACAGGGTAAAGGTGATGTTTATCTCGCATCTCCGGCAACAGTTGCTGCTTCAGCAGTGGCAGGATACATTACAACTTATGATGATATTCCTGATAAGCCTGCTGTTTTTGATATGGAGGAAAAATCGGAAAGAATTGAAAAGATTGTAAAAAAGGAAATTCATATTGATAAAAAACCTACGGCAGTTGAAGGAAGGGTGTGGTACATCAAAGAAGATAATATTGACACGGATATGATATTCCATAACCGTTATCTTACTATTACCGACATTAATGAAATGGGGCAATATACTTTCGATAATCTAAAAGGTTATGAAAATTTTGCAAAAAAGGCGAAGCCCGGCGATATTGTCATAGTTCAAAAGAATTTCGGCAGCGGCAGTTCACGGCAACAGGCAGTGGATTGCTTTAAATCTCTCGGTGTTCAGGCTATACTTGCCGAATCGTTTGGCGCTATTTACGAAAGAAATGCAATCAACGCTGCTTTCCCCATTGTAACTTATGAATCAGTAGATGAACTGGAACTTGAAGATGGTGATAAAATTCGGGTAAATTTTGAAACAGGTGAGATCACAAATCTGAAAAATAATAAAACTGTCAAGGGCGAGAAATTTTCAGAAGTGCAACTGGAAATTTATCAGAATGGTGGACTGTTTTGATTTATAACTCTATTGCTTGATCCATTTCCCCGATTTAATCTCTTTTCCATTCCGCCAAATACTGTAAAAATAAATTCCTGATGACAAATGCGATGTGCTGATAGATACGGATTTATCAAACTCTTTTTCCATAATTTGGTCTCCTTTAATATCGAACAAATAAAAATTCAGATTTTTTAAAGCGGTATTAATTTTTATAAAGTCATTTCCAGGATTTGGGTAAATAATTATATCCGTAACTTCAAAAGGAATATGTTCATCTAAATTGTTAATTAAACCATTTTCATCCACTTTCATAATGACAACATCATGTTGAATACTATCGGGATAATTATAAAAATCCCACCAGTTACCTGCTATAATGCAACCGCCATCATTTGTGGCTTTAACTCGTGTCAGACCATATTTTCCATATCCACCATAATACTTTTCGAATAATATTTCACCGTTAAGGTTTGTTTTATATATTGAAAACCATGTATCATTAAAGCCAGAGATATAATTTTTTGAGCCTCCAATAAAAATCGTATCAGGGTCATTAAAATCAAAATCACCATAACGGTCAAGTGTGTCAATTGTTCCAAAAATATTTAAGTTTAGAACGTTAGCTGTTTCATCTATTATTAAGAAAGAAATATCCATATCAGCATTAGGATTGGGAGGGTTTTGTCCCTGAAAATATTCACCGGAAATAATATATTGGTTGTTTATGTACTGTTTGTTTTTAAAACCTGTAAAATTGTCCACAACAAAATCATAAACAGTATCGATGCTAAAGTCACAATTTAGCTGTAGTATTTGTTGATACTTGAAAATATGGTATTTACCTGCAGACACTGAAATAAGCCCCCCCATTCCGCTATCTGAAGTATCGGTAACAAATTGAAGTTCATTGCCTTTTAAATCAATTTCCCAGAAAAACTGAATATATTCATCCTCTGTTTTTGAATCGGAGATATCAGGGTTTATTAGCCCATGGCAAACAAGATTGCCGTAGTGGTTTAAAATTATTTCCTGCGGGAATTCATTTCTGCCGGGTAAGCCATAGAGTGTATCTTTTAAAATATTCAAATCTTCATCCAGCCATATCATACACACTTGAAAATCATTTGAAATGGTATCATAAGCCATACCCGAAATTATTATTGTATCATTTCCTGGTGTTAGAAAATGGTATAGAAATAATTCGTAACCATCTGCACTTTTTATCTTTATGCTGTCAATAATATTAAATCCATTGTCAGTTTTATATAGTAATTGATAATACGACTTAAAATATGTAAATAAAGTTGGATTTGACGGAAAAGGTTTTCCCTGGCTAATACTAAACAAATAATTATCACTGTTTTCTAACTTTGTAATATGACTAATACTCTCATTTAAAGGGGTACTGATCCATTTAATCCAAGAGTTTTGACCATTTGCCTTAACTACTAAAATTAATAATAAAAATAAAAGAAGATTATTTTTAGTAAATATCATTTTAAGATTCTTAATTATATTTTAATACAAAGATAAAATATTCTATTTAAAAATAAAGAGGAATTTAATAATACATAGTACCCTGACCTTTCAGAGAATAGAGGATATAAACGAAATACATGATAATACGAAATTGGTCATAAATGAAAAAAGCCCATGCGGGCTTTCTTAGTAGCGGGGGCAGGATTCGAACCTACGACCTTTGGGTTATGAGCCCAACGAGCTACCACTGCTCCACCCCGCAATATATTTTATAGTATCTTTGCAATCGTTTTTTGCGGGTGCAAAGATACAACTTGTTTTTTTGTCTGCCAAATAAATTTTTATTTTTCATGAAACACAAAGCCGGTTTTGTTAATATTCTCGGAAATCCGAACGTTGGTAAGTCAACATTGATGAACGCACTTGTTGGCGAAAAGCTTTCTATAATCACTCCGAAAGCCCAGACAACCAGGCATAGAATCATGGGTATAGTGAACGGTGAAAATTTCCAGATCATATATTCCGACCTGCCCGGAATACTTTCTCCTAATTATAAACTCCAGGAAAAAATGATGAAATTCATCGAAAATGCTTTAAAAGATGCAGATGTATTTCTTTACATGGTAGAGGCTGGAGAAAAAAATTTCAATGAAAAAATTATTAATCAGATTAAAAAATCGGGTGTCCCGCTTATTGTACTAATTAATAAAATCGATCTTTCAAACCAGGAAGTTGTAGAGCAGCAGGTTGAATACTGGGCAGGTATTTTTACAAACGCTATTGTAATTCCTATCTCTGCACTGCTAAAATTCAATACGGATCTGGTTTTAAAACAAATTATAAAACTATTACCTGAAAATCCTCCATATTATCCTAAGGATGAAATAACCGATAAAAGCATGCGGTTTTTTATTTCGGAGATCATACGTGAGAAAATCCTTCTGAACTATAAGCAGGAAGTTCCGTATTCCGTTGAAGTAGCTGTTGAATCATATAAGGAGAGTAGTGATATTATAAGGATATCTGCTTATATTTTTGTTATCAGAGAATCACAGAAGATGATTATTTTAGGGCATAAAGGCAAGGCAATAAAAAAAGTTGGAATCGAGGCACGCAAGGATATAGAGGAGATGGTGGGTAAAAAAGTTTATCTTGAACTAACGGTCAAAGTCAGCAAGGACTGGCGTGATAATGAAAGGCAATTGAAACGGTTTGGGTATGAAATATAGGTGATGTTGTTAAATGTTAATATGTTATAGAAAATCATAAATAGATATGTCTAATATACTTGCAATTGTTGGCAGGCCCAATGTAGGGAAATCAACCTTTTTCAACCGGCTGACTGAAACAAGGCAAGCCATTGTTGAGGAAACAAGTGGAGTAACGCGCGACAGGCATTACGGAAAAGCCGACTGGAACGGCGTTGAGTTTTCCGTTATTGATACAGGCGGTTATGTAGTTAACTCCGATGATGTTTTCGAAGAAGAGATCAGGAAACAAGTTCAACTTGCCATTGACGAAGCCGATGCAATTGTTTTTATGGTTGATGTAAAAGCCGGTTTGATGGGAATGGATGAAGACGTTGCAAACGTTTTGCGAAAAACAAAAAAGGATATTTTTTTAGTTGCCAATAAAGTTGACAATCCTGACAGGATCAATGAAGCAGGGGAATTTTATGAATTGGGATTGGGAAATGTTTTTAGTATTTCTTCTATTAATGGAAGTGGCACCGGAGATTTACTGGATGAGATCGTCAAAGTGTTTGATGTGAAGAAAATCGATGAATTGCCGGATGTTCCAAAGTTTGCAATAATAGGGCGCCCTAATGTTGGGAAGTCATCTCTTGTCAATGCATTTTTGGGAGATGAGCGAAATATTGTAACCCCGGTTGCCGGTACGACAAGGGATTCTGTTTATACCAGGTACAACAGCTTCGGTTTTGATTTTTTGCTTGTTGACACTGCCGGTCTCAGAAAAAAAGGAAAAGTACATGAAAATATTGAGTTTTATTCGGTAATGCGTTCCATCAGGGCGATTGAGAACAGTGATATATGCTTTCTCATGGTAGATGCTAAAGAAGGATTCGAAGCGCAAGACCTGAATATTTTTCGCTTAGTAGAAAGAAATCGTAAGGGAGTTGTTATTGTGGTCAACAAATGGGACTTGATTGAAAAAGCATCAAATACTCATCTGGAATTTGAAAACAAGATAAGGGAAAAAATTGCTCCTTTTTCTGATGTATCGGTTGTTTTTACTTCGATTCCTAAAAAACAAAGAATTTATAAAGCGCTCGAAATAGGCGCCGAGGTGTACAAAAACAGAAGCAACAGAATTTCTACATCAAAGCTGAATGAATTACTGTTACCTATCATCGAAAAAAAGCCACCACCATCAGTAAAAGGGAAATACATAAAGATAAAATATATTACACAACTAAAAACAGCTTTTCCGGCTTTTGTCTTTTTCTGTAATTTCCCACAATACGTTAAAGACCCATATAAAAGATTTGTAGAAAATCAGCTAAGGAAACACTTTGAATTTACGGGTGCGCCTGTTCAAATATATTTTCGGAAGAAATAAATATGTCAGAAGGAATAAGGATAGATAAATGGTTATGGGCAGTGAGGATTTTCAAAACCCGCAGCCAGGCTGGTGAAGCGTGTAAATCGGGCAAGGTGATGATAAATGATATTCCTGTAAAACCATCAAGAGAGGTGAAATTAGACGATATTATAACCATTCGGCTCAAGCAATTAACCAAAACCGTGCAGGTTACTGAATTACTTAAAAATCGTGTAGCCGCTAAATTTGCCGTAAACTACCTTGCTGACCTAACTCCCAAAGAAGAATATGACAAACTAAAAATAAAGAAAGAAACAAATTACGAACACAGGCAAAGAGGATTTGGCAGACCTACTAAAAAAGAAAGAAGACTGATCGAGAGGCTGAAAAAACCGAGATTTTAATTTTTTTTTCACTGATTAACAAAATTTTATCCTATTTATCTCGTTAATTATAAAAAAATCTACATTTTACGCCTTTTATTTTTCAGGTTATAAACATTAAAAACATTTCAAAATGAAAAAGCTAATTTGGATTTTATTAATTATTCCTTTTGCTATAAGCTGTAACAAGAAAAAAATCGAGCAACTGGAATCAAAAAACGACAGTTTGGTTCAACAAGCAAACTTTAAAGATCAATCTATTACAGAGTTTCTTACGGCTTTTAATGATATTCAGGATAATCTGGATTCAATAAAAGTTAAAGAAATGATCATTACCGAAACAACAAAAGGAAAAACTGAACTAAAGAAAAAAGCAAAGGATCAAATCAATGACGATATTAATACTATTTACCAACTTTTAACTGACAACAAAGAAAAATTAGCCGGTTTAAGAAAAAAGTTAGGCAAAGCAAATTACCAGGTTCAGGAATTAGAGAAAATGGTGGCTTATCTTACTAAACAATTGGAAGAAAAAGACATAGAAATTGAAACATTACGATTTGACCTTGAACACCTGAATATTAAAGTTACCAAACTTACGAAAGACGTCGGTGACTTAAAAGAACAAAACAAGGAGAAAGCTGCCGTTATTAAAGACCAGACAGATGAAATAAAAACCAAAACAATAGAATTGAATGCAGCCTTTTATGCAGTTGGAACTAAAAAAACGCTGAAAGAAAACAATGTCATCACTAAAGAAGGAGGATTCGTTGGAATTGGGGCAAATAAAAAATTAAAACAAGATTTCAATGAAGATTTTTTCACAAAGATTGACATCAGGGAAACAAAAGAAATTCCGCTCCCGGGTAAAAAAGTTAAAATAGTAACCAATCATCCCACTGAATCATATAAGATTTCGGGAGAAGATGAAAACCGTATTTTAGAAATTCTGGATTATGATAAGTTTTGGAAATCATCCAAGTATCTGGTTATAATCAACGATTAAGAAAAGCGTTTGATGAAATAAACAAAGAACGGCTGATCTTATAGTCAGCCGTTCTTTATATTTAATTATTACATTTTTTAATACTCATCTTCGTGGAAGAAAAAATCTTCACGTGTTGGATAATCAGGCCAGATGTCTTCAATTCTATCGTAAACCTCGCCTTCATCTTCAATCTCCCTGAGATTTTCAATAACTTCCATTGGAGCGCCGGACCTGATTGAAAAATCTATCAACTCGTCTTTAGTAGCAGGCCAAGGTGCATCCTCCAATTTAGAAGCTAATTCAAGTGTCCAGTACATTTCCTGATATTTTAGCGATTAAATTTTTTGCAAAAGTAATTTTTTTTAGAAAAAAACAAAGAAAATTAATAAAAATTGCTTGGCTGTTCAATTCTATTTCTATATAGAATTGAACAGCCCTGATTTTTAGGGCTTCCAAAGAGTTTCTTCAACACTGAGATCTTTCGACAGTTTTCTTGCCAATACAAACAGATAATCCGACAGCCGATTCAGGTACTTAACGATAGTTTTTTCAATTTTGTATTTTTTACTTAATTTAATCGTTAACCGTTCGGATCTTCTGCAAATTGCACGTGCAATATGACAATAAGATATAGTAGAATGACCGCCGGGAAGGATAAATTTTTTTAGTTCCGGAAGTTCCTTATTCATTTTGTCAATTTCATTTTCAAGGAAAGAAATATCCTCATCTGAAATTCCGGGAAGATTAGCTGTGTTTTCCGGTTTATCAGCAGCAAGGTGCGAACCTGCAATAAAAAGCCTTTCCTGTATTTTAATTAATACATCTTTATAATGCGGGTTTATATTCTGGCAGCGGATCAAACCTATAAACGAAGTCAGTTCATCAACCGTACCATAAGCTTCGATCTTTTTGTGGTATTTTGGAACCCTTGCTCCTCCCAACAAAGAAGTTTCACCTTTGTCACCTCTTTTTGTATATATTTTAAATTCTTTGCTCATTAATTTTGGCTTTTGGCTTCTTTATGCTTACCTTCGGAACCCCTCTGTTTAACTAATAACAAATAACTAATAACTTGCTTCTTTCCCGAAACTTAGGGGTTATATCTTGTTTCTTATAAAATTACTCCACTTCTTCAAGCTGGTAATACTCCATTGTTCTGGGATTTTCATTCACTTCATCCGATTCTATCTCTCCATCAATCAGCCTGATTATTCGATGAGCATGTTGTGCAATATCTTCCTCGTGAGTTACGACAATAATTGTATTTCCGGCTTTATGAATTTTTTCAAGCAAACCCATTATCTCAATAGAGGTTTTCGAATCGAGGTTACCGGTAAGTTCATCTGCCAGGATAATAGACGGATGATTAACCAAAGCCCTTGCAACAGCCACCCTTTGCCTTTGACCGCCGGATAATTCGTTCGGTTTATGCTCCATACGGTCAGACAAATTAACATCTCCAAGAACTTCTTCAGCCCTTTGAATACGGTTTTTTTTATTAAAGCCTGCATAGATAAGGGGAAGTATAACATTTTCAAGCGCTGTGGAACGAGGAAGGAGATTAAATGTCTGAAAAACAAAACCAATCTCCTTATTCCTGATTTCAGCCAAATGGTTATCGTCTAACTTACTTACATCTTTGCCGTTTAAAATGTATTGCCCACTGGTGGGAGTGTCGAGACATCCTAAAATATTCATCAACGTTGACTTTCCGGAACCTGAGGCACCCATTAAAGCTACAAACTCATTTTTGTTTACAGTCATCGAAATCGAACGCAAAGCCTTTACGACTTCTGTGCCGACTTTAAAGTATCTCTTTATATCGACAAGCTTAATAATTTCTTCATTCATATTAACTAATTTTGTTATGAGCAAATATAGAAACTATTATCAAAACCTGATAATAAAATTTTCTTTACTTAATTCTTTTTTCAAAAAAACCAATCCCATAAAAAAAATATCTACGGTTAATGTTACTGAAGTATGATTTTTAACATACTTCCAGGCAGCTTCCATTCCCTTTGACCAATGAATATCATCGAAGATTAAAACAGAATCGTTATTTGTTTTTTGCAGTATTTGTTCAAAATATTTAATCGTCGGTTCCTTCCTGTGGTTCCCATCAATAAAAATGAAATCTATCTTATCGGTTTTATTAATAACTTTTGTGAGTTCATTATCAAATTTTCCGGTTATTAATTCTATATTTTTAATATTAAGTTTTTTGAAATTTTCAGTAGCAACAGAAGAAATATTCGGACATCCCTCTATCGTTATCACTTTCCCGTCAGGGTTTGCCAGCGTCATATAAGCAGAACTTAAACCTAACGATGTACCAAGTTCAAGAATTGTATGGGTGTTAAAATATTTTACCAGCCTGTAAAGCAATCTGCCGTATTTAACCGGTTTGGAAGAATTTTTTGCAATTTGTCCGATGGTTCTTTGATTTCCTTTATTAACGCTGGACCCAGCTCCATAATCTTCTACATTTATAGTTTTATTATTCCCTAAAAGTTCTTTTTTAAGATTTTCGACTTTTATATAATCAGAGATTTTCGATTTGTCTTCAAAAACCCTGGTAATCAGATCAAAAAGAAAGGGGGGGTGGACATCATGCTTGGTTTGTGAAAAAAAACGATATGCTAAGTATTTTCCGATGAAACTAAAATTTTGCATAAAGCAAAATTAACTAAATTATTCATCTTGCGATTTCAAAAAAACTTGTAAGATCTAAAAGACATTGCAGGTTTACCTGTTATATAAAAGTTCGTACTTTTGAGCCTTATAACAGGTGGGTAAATTTTAGATGAAAAAAAAACTTCTTCAATCAGAATTTTTGAAAAATGTTATTACTCTAATGAGCGGAACTGCCATTGCACAGGCAATTCCCGTATTGATCTCTCCCATCTTAAGCCGGTTATATACCCCTGAAGACTTTGGCGTCCTGGCGCTATTTATGTCAATTGCTGCGGTTATAAGCGTAATTGCTACCGGACGATATGAATTAGCTATAATGCTACCCGAAAAGAAAAGGGATGCATATAACGTTTTGGCTCTATCGCTGCTATTTACATTTATAGTTTCTGTTTTTACATTCATTCTGGTTGTTATATTTAAAAAGCCTGTTGCTATTTTTTTTGAAGAACCGGGAATAGAACCCTGGCTTTATTTTTTGCCCATTGTTGTGTTGTTTGCAGGGATGTACCAGGCTTTTAACTATTGGTCAACAAGACACAAAACATTTAAAAGAAATGCTGCCGGCAGGGTTTCCCAGTCAACGGTTATGTCTGCTACAAACTTAGGAATGGGAGTTGCAAAGGCAGGCTCTTCCGGTTTGATACTCGGTTATATCCTCGGACAGGTAGTTGCAGCATTAGTCTTAGGCTGGCAAACATTAATACATCTGAAAGAAATCAGAAAAGAGATAACACGGAAAGAAATAATTGAGAATGCTAAAAAGTATAAGAATTTTCTAAAAATAAATACCCCACATGCTTTTTTGGATTCATTACAGAATAATGGAATTATTTATTTGATAATGTTCTTTTTTTCAAAACTCATTTTGGGTTCATACTCGTTTGCTTTCAGGATTTTAAAAGCTCCTGTGGGATTGATTGGTAATGCCATATACCAGGTCTTTTATCAAAAAGCTACCGAAGCATTAAAAGAAGGAAGAGAAATACAAACTTTAGTAAGGAGAATTTACAGAAACCTGTTTTTGATCGGATTTCCGGTATTTTTTCTTTTGTTTCTTTTCGCACGACCTGTTTTTACTTTTGTTTTTGGAGAAGAATGGAAAATTTCAGGTGAGATAGCACAAATTTTAATACCCTGGTTATTTTTGAACTTTATTGCCAGTCCTGTTTCATGTATAGCTATTATAATGAATAAGCAAAGAGAAGCAATGTTTATTACCTTTGCAGATATTACTTTTAAAGTAATAGCAATAGTAATTGGCGGGATAAGTAATGATTTTAAATTAGCATTCATTATAATGAGCGTTTTGTGCAGTTCATTGCTTATATTTGCTTTGTTTTGGTATTATAAAATTGCAAAAACAGAATCTGCAAAAACTTATTAAAGTTAAAATTTGATAAACCGGAAAAATGAGTATTAAATACAGGATTTGGAAGAAGTTTGCATTTTTAACTCAGCCCAGAATGATCTGGGGTTATAAAAGATATGACGGTATTTATTTAAAAAATACAAGAATAAGTAATACAACTTTTATTGATAATCCTGATAAGTTAAAAATTGAAGACCACGTATTTATCGGGCATTTCAATTATATCGAAGCGAGTAATGGAATTAGTATAAAAGAGGGATGCCAGATTACCAACTTTATTTCCATTACTTCTCATTCCAGTCATTTTTCTATCAGACTGTATGGTAAGCATTATGTTGATTTTGAAAGCCATAAAGGATATATAAAGGGTTCTGTTATAATCGGTAAATATACTTTTGTGGGGCCTCATTGCGTAATTATGCCCGATACTATTATCGGTAAAGGGTCAATTGTGGTAGCATATAGTAATGTTCAGGGTCGTTTCCCTGATTTTTCAATTATCAAAGGAAATCCTGCAAAAGTTGTTGGCGATACACGTAATCTGGATTCAAAATATCTGAAACAAAATCCGGAATTGAAGGATTTTTATAATGAATGGGCTGAGAAGCCATAAATAAAGGTAATAATTTTTTTAAAGCTTTATTAAAAGAGCAATAAATTCTTAATGAACAAACTTCTTCTCATAGGGTCTGGCAGTGTACATACATATAATTATTATAAACTTATCGAAAGTTATTTTGATGAGATTTTGCTAATTACTGATGTTATCCGCCCTGAATTTGATTCAATCACTCCTGTCAAAGGTGATTTTTCTATACGTAACCCGATTAAAGCATATAAAAACTATCTTTTTCTAAAGAAAAAAATCAGGCAATTCAATCCTGATATTATTCATATACATCAGGCAAATTCAACTTCTTATTTATCTTTAAAAGCTGCAAAAAAAACCGGTATCCCAACTATAGTAACAACATGGGGAAGCGATGTTCTTATTACCCCTGAACAAAGCAGGCTGATAAACAGAATGATAATTTATAATTTAAAAAATGCTGATTATATAACTGCTGATGCAAAGCATGTTGCTGACAAAATAGTCGAACGAGTTGGAAAAACAAAAAATGAAATAGTAATTGCGAATTTCGGAGTTGAGAATTTTTATAAAAATGTACCTAAAGAAAATATAATATATTCAAACCGCTTGCACAATAAACTTTACAGGATCAGTTTTGTTTTAAAGGCATTCTCCCGATTTATCAAGGACAAGGCTGAAGAATGGAAATTAGTTATTGCAGCCGAAGGAGAGGAAACCGATAATTTGAAAGCGCTGGCACGGGAATTAGAAATTTCCGATAAAGTTGAATTTGCCGGCTGGCTCAATAAAGAAGCCAATTATAAATACTATAACATTGCAAAAATTTTCGTTTCCATTCCCGAATCGGATGCAACAGCTATTAGTTTGCTCGAGGCAATGTCAGCAGGATGTATCCCTGTGGTTTCTGATCTTCCGGCTAATAAGGAATGGATAACTGATAGGGAAAATGGAATAATTGTTAAGGATTTGAATAAAAATTTTTTACAAAATGCATTAGATCCGGATTTACAAAAGACAGCAGAGATCAATAAAGACATTATAAGCCGGCATGGCACAAAAGAAGTTAACAGAAAGAAATTCATTGACCTATACAAAAAAATTCTATCGGAGAAATTATGAAGGTTTGTCATATAACCACTGTTCATCCCGAAAAGGATGTCAGAATTTTTTATAAAGAATGTAAATCATTAGCAAAGCATGGTTTTGAGGTAAAACTTATTGTTATAAACGGCAAAAGTTTTACAGAAGACGGTGTAGAAGTAATAGGTGTTCCATGCAATTATTCCGGGAGACTACAGCGTTTCCTAAAAGCACCCAAAGCTGCTTATCGAAAGGCGCTACAAGTTGATGCCGGTATTTACCATTTTCACGATCCCGAGTTTTTACCTTATGCCAATAAATTAAAAAGAAAAGGAAAGAAAGTTATTTATGATGTGCACGAGGATTTACCAAGACAGATTTTAAGTAAATATTGGATCAATAAAAATATTCGAAAAATTATTTCTTCAGCTACCGAGCGTTTTGAAAATTCCGTTTGCAAAAAGCTTGATTTTATAATTACTGCCACACCGTTTATCAGGAATCGTTTTATAAACATCAATCCAAATGTACTTGATATTAATAATTTCCCTGTGTTGGATTTTGAAAAAGAATTGCCGGATTGGAGTTGTAGAGAAAATAAAGTCTGTTATATTGGCAGCCTAACAAAAGTAAGGGGGATAACAGAATTGGTGAAATCTTTATCATATATCGAAGGAGTCACCCTGGAACTTGGTGGCACTTTTTCACCGGAAGAATATCGGAATGAAATAATAAAAACCGAAGGATGGGATAGGGTGACCGAATATGGATTCGTTAACAGGAAGACCGCCGATGAAATAATGGCAAGATCAGTTGCCGGCATGGTTAATTTGCACCCAATCATCAATTATATTGATTCTCTTCCGGTAAAAATGTTTGAATATATGGAAGCAGGAGTTCCTGTAATTGCTTCAAATTTTCCCTTGTGGAAAGAAATTGTGGAAGACAATAACTGCGGGATTTGTATTGATCCTTTTAAGCCGGATCAAATTGCCAGAGCAATCAATTCTATTGTTGAAAACCCGCAGCAAGCTGAAGAAATGGGTAGAAATGGGTTGAGAATAGTTAAAGAAAAGTACAATTGGGAAATTGAAAAAAAGAAATTGGTTTCAATTTATACAGATCTGATTTAATGTAATTTATATATTTCCTTAAATAAATGGCAAATTGGTATAAAACAAATGGCAGAATTAATTTCCATAATAACCCCTGTTTATAATTCGGAAAAATACATTGCCGAAACCATTGAATCTGTTTTGGCACAAACCTATTCTGATTGGGAAATGATTATTGTGGATGATTGTTCTACGGATAATAGCAGGGAGATAATCAAGGAATTTGCTGAGAAAGACAGCCGAATCCATTTGATTGAATTTGAAGAAAATTCGGGAACAGGAAAAGCCAGGAATATTGCACTTCAAAATGCCAAAGGAAGGTTTGTAGCCTTTCTGGATAGCGATGATATGTGGATGCCTGAAAAACTTGAAAAGCAAATTCGGTTTATGACCGAAAATAACTGCCCCATTAGCTTTACTTCCTATAAATTGATTGATGAAAATGGGAAAGATTTAGACAGGGTTATACGGGCGGTGAAAAGTGTAAATCTACACCAATACTTAAAAAATACCATTATAGGGTATTCAAGTTCGATGATAGATTTAAAACTAACAGGAAATTTCCAAATTGCCGATATCCGCATACGGGTCGACACACAGGTCTGGATCAGTTTGTTGAAAAAAGGCTTTGTTGCTTACGGCCTCAATGAAGTTTTAATGATTTACCGTGTTCATAATAAATCTATATCATCAAACAAGCTATATGCCGCCAAAAAGACCTGGAATTTGTATTACCACATTGAAAAACTTGGATTTTTTAAATCAGTGTTTTATTTTGGAAATTATGCATTTAACGCATTTAAAAAGCATTATTTATAATGAGCGAAATTGATGAAATAAAAAAAAGGTACGAAACACGTAAAAACAGGATTGAACCTGCTTCAGACAATGTTTTTTATTTTTCGTGGTATATGCAGGCCGAAAGAGAACTGCTTTTTGCGGAATTGCTGCGCAAAAAATTTGGCAATAACTGGTCGGATTTGAAAATAATGGAAATAGGTGCAGGAACAGGTGACAACTTATATTTTTTTGCCAGATATGGTTTTGCACTGGAGAATATCTGGGCAAACGAACTCCTTGCAGACAGATTTTCAAAATTAAAGAAGAATTTTCCGGGAATAAATCTTGATATGGGGGATGCATCAAAGTTAAATTATAAAAATGAATTCGACATTGTATTTCAATCCACGGTTTTTACTTCAATTTTAGATTCGAACTTTAAGCAAAAATTAGCTGAGAAGATGTTTGAAATGACAAAACCTTCAGGAATTATTCTGTGGTACGACTTTATGTTTGATAACCCTAAAAACAAAGACGTTAAAGGAATAGGCAAAAAAGAAATCAGAAGTCTTTTTTACGGAGCAAAGCAAATCAGGTTTTATAAAGTAACATTAGCGCCTCCAATCGGACGAAGAATTAAAGGATTTTATAATATTGTGAATACAGTTTTCCCATTTCTCCGAACTCATGTAATTGCTGTAATAAACAAGTAAAAATGAGTTTGATAAAACCAAATATTCGTAACCTGGTTTATTATTGCTTATTCCTGGCATTGGCCTTTGCCATACCTATTCATGGGAAATTAATACCTCCTGTAATTGCACTCATAGGCTTATCCTGGCTGCTTGAATTTAATTTTAAGGAAAAATTCCTGCGTATAAAAAATTCTATTAAAAGCAGGTATATAATATCATTTGGACTCCTTTATGTTTTTTATATTATCGGCACTTTTTATTCAAACCAACTATACGGAATGGAAGGCGCTTTTTTCGACCTTGAGGTAAAGCTCTCCATGCTGCTGTTTCCGATTTTCTTTTCCACAATTGACTTTTCAGGTTTCAGAAAAGATTTTTTCAGTATGGTTCAAAAAGCATTTATTGCCGGTTGTATTATCAGCACTATATTTTTGTTTATCAACGCAGTTTTCAGGTACGTTACAGATAATAATGTAACGCAATTTTACTATACTGATCTTTCTATGTTTTTTCATCCCGGTTATTTAGCATTGTATTATTCATTTGCCATTGCAATTATTTTGAACCGGCTTATAAAAAAGCAGCAAAGGAAAACTTCAAAAAAACTTCTTGCTGTTGTTTTGATCCTATACTTCCAGGTGTTTATTATTCTTTTAAGTTCCAAAGCAGGGATTATCGGATTAATATTAATATATATTCTTGCTATATTTTTTATTATTGTCAGACAAAAGAAATTCAGCCTTTATACTTTTATCATTTCAGCCTCTTTAACTGCTTCATTTATTATTCTTTTACTTTTTTTTCCATATTCCTACAACAGGATATTTACGGCAAGACAAGCATTAGAAACTGAAGAACAATTACCGGCATCCACAAGAGACGGTTCGGTAGCAAGAGTTTTTATCTGGGAATCGTCGATAGAGATCATAAAAGAAAATTTCCTGTTTGGCGTTGGGACGGGTGACGTAAAGCAAAGCTTATTAAAAAAATATAAAGAAAAACATATCGAATTAGCCCTTGAAGAACATCTGAATGCCCATGATCAATACCTGCAAACCTTTATTGCTATCGGATTTATCGGGTTTTTGCTATTGATTTCCAGCATTATTTTACCGGCTATTTATGCCATAAGGTACAAAAATTTACTTTATTTCCTTTTCCTTAGTATGATTGGATTTCACTTACTTGTAGAGTCGATGCTTGAACGGCAGGCAGGTGTTGTGTTTTATGCCTTTTTTAATGTTTTCCTGTTTTATTTTACTTCTGATAATAAAGACCAATAAAATATTTTCCGGAACCAGAATTGAAGCGTTTTCATTATCACCTCAAGTATTTACTCCCCATGAATGAATTGTTGAAACTCTTATTTTACCAGCAAGTTCATTGCGTAATACATGGGCAAATTGCATTATACCTGCCTTTGTTGCTGCATAAACAGATTCTCCTACAATTCGATTTTTTGCTGACATTGAAGACATAAAAACAATATGTGGGTTTTTACTTTTCAATAACATAGGTACTAATTTCTTTGTCAAAAGAAGTTGTGAATGTAAATTAAGAGTAATAAGTCTATTTATATCATTATCCGAAAACTCTGAAAATTTTTCTTTTCATCTTCCAATCAATTAAAAATATGTCTTGACCGCAAATTCAAACTGATTTATAAAAATCTCTTTAAATGCGTTCATGTTATTCTGCTCATAGAATATCAGTATTGCTTTTTTATATTCAACAGAGTCAATTGTTCTAAATGAAATAGGACAATATCCATTAGCCATCAACAAGGCATTGCTTATTATTCTTGCAGTCCTTTTATTTCCATCTCCAAATGCCTGAATATAGGACAATAGAACCAGAGCGAGTAATGCTTTTTCAAAAATACAATCTCGATTATTAACCAGTTCACACATATCCCTCAAAGCTTCTTTGATTTGATGTTCATTGTCCAAAGGTTTAAAGTTAGTTCCGGAAATACCAACTCTCCTTTTCCGAATATTTCGGTCAACCCCTAAGTCTTTAACCAACAAACTATGAATATCTTCAATTCCGGATATTGTCAGTGGTGTAAGATAATCCCTGGTTTCAAATATGAAATCTATTGCTTCTTTATGGTTAAGTAGCATAACAGCATCATCTTTTGCTTTTCCCTCAGCTGTTTCCTTTTCTTTCAATAATCGTTCAGTCTCAAGAAGAGAATACGTATTTCCTTCAATCTGAGAGGACTTCCAACTTAAGTCAATTGATAGACGTTCTAACTCTTTTGTATATTCAGATTCTGATAGCTCAGAAATATTTGTTTTGAATTGCTTTTGAAGATTCGTCAATTTTTGTAATTCTTCTGCTGTAAACAGTTTTACTTTACTTAAAACATCCTTTATCAAGGACAGATTAAAACTATCTTTAATTATTCGTTCATCAATTTCTTTTTCAAAGTATAATTTAACGTCAATTGGATAAACTAATTCATACATTGGAGATATAGCATATTTTCTTGCTTTACCTTTACCCTTAGGTATTATGAGATTTTCGGAAATCAGTTGTGATAGTATCCTTTTAACTGTGGAATATCCAATTTCAGAGGTTATTCCAGCATAAATTTCTTTCGAAGAAAACAAGGTGTTTTCCCTGACAAATTCTAGTATTTTTTTCTTCTTATCGACTAACATATTACGTCAATATTGCATTTACAACTTAAGTTCCATGCAAATATAGCTCATTTTTTAACAATAGTAAGCTCCAAATATAATTATTTTGAGCTTCAACAAGTTTATTTGCAAGAAATTGAAGCACGGTGTGCAATCCGCTAACCGTTTATTGCTTATTTACGCAAGAACACAAAGCGCCTCACAAGAGTCTGTCCGCATACGCTCATGCTACAAATATATATTCCACCAGACGCACTTAGACCATTTGCATCCTGACCATTCCAAGCAACTTGATGCTTTCCTGCTGCCTTTTGCTCATCTATCAGCGTGTGAATAAGTAGTTCAAAGATGTTGTATATTTTAATTTGCACATGAGTTGCATTTTCCAATGAATAGGGAATCGTAGTTTCAGAATTGAATGGATTAGGATAATTTTGATGAAGCACAAATTTTTTCGATAAAGCTGTCGGTGGATCGGACAATCCCACGGGAGGCGAATTAAGAATATCGTATCCCTCGTTGATTAAACGTGTGTGGCTATAAATAGAGATATCATCCTCAGGGAGATTGACAGGAATCTCATTGGGTCCAATTCCCGTAGTGTAGTATGGAAACACCCAGCTTTGGAAAATGTTGTGGTCCGGCTTCAGATTTGCATCGTGGACAAAATTGACCCAATTCATAGTTCCGGCGTAATATGTACTATCGTTATACTCATCGGGCTGCCAATACTGACTATCATAATAAGTATCGAAGAAAATTATACCAAATTCTATGTTATGCGCATTAAGAAATGATTTCTTTATTTTTTGATTTTTTTCCTCTATATATTGTTTTATTATACTTATTTTGCCATCTGAAATTATTAATTCAATTAATACCCTGTGTTAATTTTTCGCATTCGGTAAAGAATCTGCCATAATTCTTTGTATAAATAACCTAAATATAAAACATCATGAAAACAAATTACTTTTTAAGTTTATTAATTACTTTATCCTTGTTTACTTTTACAGGATATAGCCAGATCAACCAGGGTGGAACTCCACCAGGTTTTTCATCAAATATATTATCGGAGAGTTTTGAAGTGATAGATTTACCGGCGCCTGATATTGCGCAGTTACAAGCGGAAGATGAAGACAATGATAAAAATAATTTTCCACAGCGTATCGCAACCAACGTTCCTGTATTTATTGATATTCATAATTCGGGAAACTGGGAGAATCTTAAAACAGGAGGCAAAATATGGAGAGTAAAATTAATTTGTGAAGGCGCTCTTGCCCTTAATGTTCAGTTTGATCAATTTTATTTGCCCGATGGAGGGAAAGTATATCTTTATAATCATGACAAAACACAAATATTAGGTGCATATACAACCGTCAATAACAATGAATCAGGTTTATTTTCCACCGAACTTATTGAAGGAGATGAAGTAACAATTGAATATTATGAACCGGAAAAAATAACAGAACTTGTTGAATTAAGTATATCGGATATTGCTTATGCTTACCGTAATGTTTCTTATGTTTTTCAAAACACAGAAGATTTTGGCGACTCCGAATGGTGCGAAGTAAATGTAAATTGTTCCCCTGAGGGTGATAACTGGCAGGATGAAAAAAGAGGCGTAGCACGAATACTTTTTAAGGAAGGTTACTATTGGTATTGGTGCACGGGATCACTTGTTAATAATACCCTTGTTAATGGCACACCGTATTTTTTAACTGCCGATCATTGTGGAGGCACGGCATCAGCGAGCGACAGGAATCAATGGATATTTTATTTTAATTTTGAATCTTCCGGCTGCTCAAACCCGGGAAGTTCACCGGGATATAACTCTATTTACGGGGCAACATTAAAATCGAGAGGAGATATTGACGGTGGTTCCGACTTTCAATTAGTTCAGTTAAATAGCACACCACCATCTTACTATAATGTTTATTACAACGGCTGGGACAGGTCAGGTTCTTCGAGTTCGAGCGGTGTTGCTATACATCATCCCGCAGGAGATATTAAAAAAATATCGACTTACACCTCAACATTGACATCCACAACCTGGATTGGCAGTGGATATGTAGGTGCATACAATGCCCACTGGCGTGCGTATTGGAGCGCTACTGCCAATGGTCATGGTGTGAATGAAGGAGGATCATCAGGTTCTCCTATTTTCAATAGTTCAGGCAGAGTGCTCGGAACTTTAACAGGTGGTTCATCCAGTTGCAACCACCCAACCTGGCCTGATTTATATGGTAAATTTTCTTATCACTGGCAGTCAAATGGCAGCAGCTCTTCGGTACAGTTAAAACCCTGGCTCGACCCGAATAATTCGGGGGTTACTTATTTAAACGGTTATGATCCTAATGCTGTTAATCCGCCGGTAGCAGACTTTACTGCTGATAATACAAACCCCGGTGTTGGTCAAACAGTTTATTTTACCGACCTATCAACCAATACACCGACATCCTGGGCATGGTCATTTACTCCTTCAACTGTAACTTATGTTGGTAGTACAACATCAGGTTCACAAAATCCACAAGTACAATTTGATTCGGCAGGGAATTACACTGTTGAATTGACTGCAACAAATAGTGGAGGAAGCGATACTGAAACAAAAACGGATTATATAAGTGTACCGGATCCCGAAATAGATGTTGACATAACTGTTTTCTTAGAAGGCCCGTTTAACGGCACTTCTATGGATACCGGACTTAATCCGTTTTTACCATTATCTCAGCCATTTAATACCTTTCCGTGGAATTATACCGGCACCGAAAGTGTAGCTGCTATCCCCGGTGCTGATATTGTGGAATGGGTACTGATCGGATTAAGAGATGCTGTTTCGGCAGGACAGGCTACAAGTGCAACCATAATAGGCAGGCAGGCGGCTTTCCTGAGAAACGACGGCAGGGTAGTAAATATAAATGGAAATCCTGTGTTGAATTATACTGCTACATTTTCCGATAGTCTGTTCGTAGTAGTACATCAAAGAAATCATCTCTCAGTTATTTCAGCAACCGGATTAACCCAGGCAGGAGGTGTATATACTTATAATTTTTCGACCGGTGTTGGACAAGCTCATGGCGGAGCAAGTGCACATAATGAGATAGCTCCCGGTATTTGGGGAATGGCAGGCGGCGACGGCGACCGCAACGGACAGATAGGTATAACTGATAAATCACCATTGTGGGAAAACGAGGCAGGCATTAGAGGTTATCTTCCGAGCGACTATAACCTTGATAGTGAATCGGACAATAAAGATAAAAATGATGTTTGGCTGCCTAATAACGGTATGGGAAGCCAGGTGCCGTAAGATTATTCCTTCACCCACTTACCACTCGTTATCACCTTACTGTTTTGAATGATATTGAAGAAATACATTCCGGCAGGTAATCTTTGCGTATTTATTTTGATATATTTATCGAAATGCTGCTCAATAACAGTTTTTCCGGTGAAATCAAATAATTGAAACAGCAGGTTGTTTTTTGCAGAACTTATTTTTAATACATCATTCCCGGGGTTAGGATATACAAAGATATTTTTTATTTCAGGGCGTTTTTTGTTATTAACTCCCGTAACGAAAGCGCCGTAGTTTTCTGTAACAATCATTATATCTCTTTTGTAATCGGCAGGGAAATTATTAAAGTCCCACCGGGTAGCGGTCATTAAATACCCGCCTTCATTCAATGCCAGAATATCAGCAAATTCATATTGTCCTCCACCTCCCCAATATATATTTTCCAGTATTTCACCTTCCATATTAGTTTTATATAGCAATACCCATGAGTTTTCCGGAGGATTGAATATCAGGTTATTTGTTCCTCCGAAATATATTGTATCCGTTGTGATAAAATCAAGTATTCCTGGATTATCAATGGTATCCTGTGTTCCGAAAGTATGAAAATCTAAAACGGCAGTATTTTCATCAACTAAAGCAAATGCCATTTCAAATTGCCATGGCGAGCCGGGAACGGGCGGTGTTAAATACAAACCGGTTCTCAGGTATTGAAAATCGTTTACTTTTTTATTATAACCGTTTGGGATCATACCGAGGGTATCGTTAAAATAATAAAGGGTGTCAAAATTCAGATTGTAGTCAAATTGTAATGTTTCAAATCTTGAGCATACATGATATTTTTGCGTTCCCGGCACTTCGATAATTGTTGGCAATTCCTGCATATCACCCTGATGCATTACTTTATTCAATTCTTGTCCGTTAATATCAAATTCCCACAGAATATAATCTCCAGCAATTGGTTCGAAGCTTGTAGCGCCGGTAAAAATCAAATTTCCTTCCTGGTTCACTATAAAACCGGAAATAACTTCTGCAACATCAGGCAAACCGTAAATGCTGTCATTAATTATATTTAAGTCATTATTCATCCACAATAAACACAATTGTTCGTCCTGTGTTTGACTATGCAACGCTTTTGCCCATAACAACATACCATCGTCATCCGATTTAATTACATCTTTAATTAATAGCTTATAGTTGCCAATCGAATCGATTGTTGTACTATCATTAAAATTAAGTTCATAATCTGTTTTGTAAAGAACATTTGTATAATCGAATTTTTCATAATAATTATCTGAATATATTCCTTGATGTGTTATCAATAAAATATTATCTCCATTGAGCCAGGATACTTTTTCGGGATAGTCGTCCAAAGGAGTGCTGATCCATTTTTCATAATAAGATTGGCAAATTGCGCTTACTGTAAGTAAGATGCCGGTTATTAGCAGAATAAAACGATTTTTCATATATCGAATATAATTACAAATTACAAATATAACTTATGTTTTGTTTATTATCAAAATTATGAATCGAATTATTATAAAGTATTAGCTTTGTAACCTGATACAGGTTCAGGCATGGTACAATTTCAACAGGTCAGTATAGGTAATTTTCATTCGAGGGTTGTGCTTATTGGCGATGTTCCCTTAGGTGGTTCTAATCCCGTCCGTATCCAATCCATGACCTCTACAAATACCATGGATACTAAAGCTACCGTTGACCAATCAATACGGATGATAGATGCCGGCTGTGAATTTGTAAGGATTACCGCTCCGGGAATTAAAGAAGCCGAACACTTAGCGGTTATAAAAATAGAACTTAAGAAACGAGGTTATAACACACCCTTGATCGCTGATATTCATTTCAACCCGAAGGCAGCAGAAGTGGCGGCAGGAATTGTAGAGAAAATCAGGATAAACCCTGGAAATTACATTGACAGAAATCGTGGAAAAGTTGATTATTCGGATGCTGAATACAACGAAGAAATCTACAAGATAAGGACAAGGATAAAACCTCTTATTAATATTTGTAAAAAGTGTGGGACTGCAATGCGAATCGGCAGTAACCACGGTTCTCTTTCCGAAAGAATCCTTTGTCGTTATGGAGATACACCTGAAGGAATGGCGGAATCGGCTTTGGAATTTGTAAGGATTTGCGAAGATTTTAATTACCACAGCCTTGTTCTGTCAATGAAAGCCAGCAATGTAAAAGTAATGATTCAGGCAACAAGGTTGTTGGTTCACAGGATGATGGAAGAAGGCATGAATTACCCGATACATCTTGGTGTAACAGAAGCAGGCGATGCAGAAGACGGCAGGATAAAGTCTGCCGCCGGAATAGGCCCCTTGCTTGAAGACGGAATTGGAGATACTATCCGTGTTTCTTTAACAGAAGACCCTGAATTTGAAATTCCTGTGGCGAAAATCATTACCGGAAAATTTTCTCAAAGAAAAGACAGGCGATCACTCATTAAAGATCAAAACCATATTGCCATTAATCCTTTCTCATATACCAGAAGAAAAACAAGGAAAGTCCATAACATAGGCGGAAGCCAGGTTCCGGTAGTGATTATCAGTTCCGGTAATCCTGCGGAAGATATTCATAAATTCAAAGGCGAAATTTTTCCCGATTTTATCTGTAATACAAAAAATTCTATCGTTTCTGATCGGGAACAACTATCTGGCGAATCAGAATATCCCGGAAATAAAATCGAGTTTATTTACATTAACCCTGGTTCAGAAATTGAAAAAATCAGTGAAAGCATAAAACAAAACCTATCCTCAGTTGTTGTGATTGAATCGGGGTATGATGAGCCGGTTCGGCAGATCAGAGAAATGATTTTCAATCTTATAAAAAACGAAATAAATAATCCGGTAATTTTAAAACGGAAATATGCAAATATTTCTCTGGAAGAATTACAATTAACTGCATCACCTGATTTTTCATTTCTGCTCGTTGACGGACTTCTCGACGGGATATGGATAGATGCAGAAGGAATTGATTTAGAAGACATCTGTCAGATCGCTTTCGGCATACTTCAGGCGACAGGTTCAAGGATTTCCAAAACCGAATATATCGCTTGTCCGTCATGCGGAAGAACATTGTTTAATATACAGGACACCCTTCAAAAGATCAAAGCAAAGACAAAGCACCAAAAGGGATTAAAAATAGGAGTAATGGGTTGCATTGTCAACGGGCCGGGCGAAATGGCGGATGCAGATTACGGGTATGTCGGTTCAGTACCGGGTAAAATTACTCTGTACAAACGCAACCGGATTGTTAAGAAAAACGTCAATGAAAAGAATGCTGTTGACGAATTAATAATTATTATCAAAGCTGATGGGAATTGGATTGACTGATTATAATCAGCATAAAAATTTGTAATGTTATAATAATCGAATAATGATATTTTTTTCCCGGCTAAAAAACATCATAATACAATATTGTAAAGAAAAAAAAGTTAATTTGTTTAATCCAATCCGTGTTTTATATTAAATCAGATATAATATGTTTTACAGATATCTAATAAAAGCACTATTTATTTATTTGGCACTAACACCGGTTTTATTTGCACAGGAAGTAGGTATCGGCCAATGGAGAGACCATTTACCATACAGCAGTACGGTATCAGTTGCGGCAAGTAATAATAAAATATATTGTGCCACCCCATATTGTCTTTTTTATTTTAATAAAGACGACAACAGTGTAAATCGTTTTACAAGTGTATCCGGTTTAAGCGATATGGGCGTAGCAAGAATAGGTTTCAATAAACAATATAATACATTGCTGATTGCTTACAGTAACACAAATATTGATCTGGTTAAAGGAAATACTATTATTAATATGTCCGATATACTTCAAAGTGATGCAGTAACTCCTGAAGAAAAAACCATCAATAATCTTCTTTTTATTGATAATCTTGCATACTTGTCCTGTGGTTTCGGGATTGTAGTACTTGACGTTAAAAACGAAGAAATTACAGACACCTATTATATCGGTCCTGATGGCAGTCATTTAGAAGTTTTTGATTTTATGTATAACGATACTTGCTTTTTTGCAGCAACTGAAAACGGAATTTATTTTGCTGATATTAATAACCCCAACCTTGCTTACTATGAATCATGGTCGAAAGATGAAACACTCCCTTTCCCTGATGCCACTTATAATTATATTACGCATTATGCCGGGAAAAATTTTGTAAATAAATATAGTCCGGATTGGGATAATGATACGATCATGTATTTCGACAATTCTCAATGGCATTACTGCAATGAAGCATTCAGTAATTCTGATGTTTTCGGTCTGAAATCTTTTAATAATATTCTTTATGTTGTATATAGATATTTCATATACGGATATGACGAAAACTTAGACAAAATATTTACTGTTTGGAGTTATTATGGAGACCTGGGCGGTTCAAACCCAAGAGATGTTACTGTTGATAATAATATTTTATGGATAGCCGATAACCGCAATGGTTTGGTACGCCAGAACAGCGATTATGATTTTACATCTATTTACCCAAACGGACCTAAAAATGCTGATGTTTACGACATGTCAGCCGAAGGAAATAACTTATGGATAGTTGCAGGCGGAAGGAATTTAAGCTGGGGAAACCTGTGGAAACATGGAAGTGCTTCATATTTTATTAGCAATGAATGGAATACTTATGACAACACTAATACTACATCATTAGACACGATATTGGATTTAGTATGTGTTGCTGTAAACCCTTATAGTTATAACAATGTTTTTGCAGGATCATGGAACAGGGGAATAATTGAATTCAACAACGGAGAGTTAATAAATGTATATAATGACCAGAACAGTTCATTAGAATTCAATATTTACGAGGGAAGTCCCGTCATTAAGATTGGAGGTCTTGCCTTTGACCAATCCGGGAATTTATGGGCAGCCAACTCAGGCGCCAACAACGTACTCTCTGTCAGAATACCTGACGGAACCGCTGATGGAAACTGGAAGTCGTTTTATTTAGGTTCATCGTCGAGTGGTGAGGATATGGGGCAGATGATTATCGATTCGTATGGGCAAAAGTGGATGTTAATGCGTAACCATTCAATTCTTGTTTTCACAGATAACGGAACTATAACCAATGATTCGGATGATCAATATAAAATGCTGACATCAGCCGTAGGAAATGGAAATATACCAGGGAATAATGTATTTAGTATAGCCAACGATAAAGATGGTGAAGTTTGGATTGGAACTGATAAAGGAGTTGCTGTTTTTTATTCCCCTGAAAACGTTTTTACGAATTATGATTTTGATGCACAACAAATATTAGTTCCACGAAACGATGGTTCGGGTTTAGCTGATATACTTCTTGAAAATGAAGCGATAACTGCGATTGCCGTTGACGGTGCAAATGATAAATGGATTGGTACCGACCGTTCCGGTGTATTTCATTTATCACCCGACGGACAAAAAGAGTTACATCATTTTACTGAGAAAAACAGTCCCCTTTTCTCTAACAATATAATTTGTATTGCTATAAATGATGAAACCGGCGAGGTATTTTTCGGCACAGCCAAAGGGATCATCTCATATAAAACCACAGCTACCGGTGGAGGTGAAGAAAACAATGATGTATATGCTTATCCTAACCCTGTAAGACCCGGTTATAACGGACCAATTGCTATTAAAGGGCTGGTAAGTAATGCAGATTTTAAAATAACAGATATTAGCGGGACATTGATATACGCAGGCAGAGCCGAAGGAGGGCAGGCTGTCTGGGATGGGAGAAATTATAATGGACGAAAGGCTCAATCAGGTGTGTATATGGTTTTTATTACTAATGATGATGGCACTGAAAAACTTGTTACTAAAATCCTTTTTATTAATTAAATGCTCCACAAAACCCGTGGCATAGTTTTCAATCAGATTAAATATTCCGAAACAAGTGTTATTGCAAAAATATATACTGAACTTTTCGGGCTGCAATCATATTTGATCAGGGGTGTAAGAAATAAAAAATCGAAGATCAAACCAGCATTATTACAACATCTTTCTCTTGTTGACCTTGTTGTTTATCATAAGGAAAGAAAAGACATCCAGCATATTAAAGAAATTATAAGTGCCTGCCAGTTCAATTCGATACCTTTCGACATAAAAAAAAGTGCAATTGTAATTTTTCTTAATGAAATCCTTTATAAATCGATAAAGGAAGAGGAAGCAAACACCGAACTTTTTAATTTTTTATTTAATTCCATTCAGATACTGGATTTAAAAAAAAACAGGGTTTCAAACTTTCATCTGCTTTTCCTTATTCAGTTAACCAAATTTCTGGGATTTTTTCCAAAGGGTAATTTCTCAAATGAAAATATAACATTCGACTTACAGGAAGGAATTTTTATCAAATCTGAAATCACAACAGAATATTTAATAGGCATGCCTTTTAGTAAATACTTGTTCGATTTGACAAATTCCTCGTTTGAGGATTTAGGATCTTTATTAATACTGCCAAAATATCGCAATGAGCTTCTAATTACAATCCTGAAATATTACCGGCTGCACCTGCCTGGTTTCAGTTCGATCAAATCGTATCAGGTTCTTCAAACAGTTTTTAATGAGTAATTTCCTTTTTTTAATATTTTAGCCATTTAATTGTTAAAAATGATTCAAAGTCAGTCATTATTTTACCGGAGCATTAAATTATTTTATCCTTTTGCCCTGCTGTTGCTTCTTTCCATTTTGGGTTACTGGCAGGTAGCTTTATTGCAACATCCGCTTAAATGGGACCTGATCGACCAGGCATATCCATGGAAATATTTAATAGGTGAGTGCCTGCAAAACCATCTTCTTCCATTGTGGAACCCATACCAGCACTGCGGTTATCCCATTCACGCCGACCCACAAAGTTCAGCATGGTATCCGGTAGTGTGGATTATCGGATATTTTTGGGGGTACAATATTTATACGCTTTCCCTCGATTTTGTCCTGCATATCTTTCTTGCCGGTGTTGGAATGTTTTTGCTTGGTAAAAAGCTGGGTTTCAGCCAAAGTGTTTCATTACTGATGGGCATTGGTTATATGTTCAGTGGATTTTTTGTCGGTAACGCCCAGCACTTTATGTGGATTATAAGTGGCACGTGGCTGCCTTTTATTATAGGAGCTTATATCGACTTGTACAACAAAAGAAAAATCCGTCAGGCAGTCATTTTCAGCCTTTTTATGTTCATGATCGTTACAGGGGGTTATCCGGCGTTTACAATGACTTTACTTTATCTTCTTGTTATTCTCTTCGTCTTCTTTTCGGTTGAAATCATTAAATATGAAAGCCTGAGATCTTATCTGAAGTTTGTCAGGCTAAATGCCATTGTTCTGGTATTATCTATACTTAATACTTCGGTAATGCTGACTTCCATATATAAATTGTTACCAAATATTTTACGAGCTGAGGGTGTACCCCTTGTCCAGGCATTTTACGGACCGCTTTCGCCGAAAAGCCTGATCTCATTTATTTTACCTTTCGGAGCAATAAATCACGACATGTCACAATTCGACACCGACCTGACTATGACCAATATTTATTTCGGAATAGTACTGATGGTTTTCTTAATATTAGGATTATTTATAAAAAAACCGATTATTATAAAAATATTTCTATACTGGGGAATCTTCATGCTTACAGCGGCAGTTGGCAAATACCTGCCTGTACGGGAATTTCTGTATCATTACCTGCCTTTTTTTAAATTTTTCAGATTTCCCAGCCTGCTCAGGATTTTTGTCCTTATCAGTTTTATAATTGTTAGCGGTTTTGCACTAAATAGTTATTTTGAAAATAAAATCCGTACGACAAAACTGCTAAGATATTCTATTGCAGGCATCTTTATTATGCTCATTACTATTGTGGCGATAAATATTCATGGAAAATTCCTTCATCTCGGCGGATATATTTCAGGTGGAGGATTATTTACTTTTTCTAAAACCTCCACTCTTCCACAACAAATTTTTTTTCATGGAATAATTCAATTCGTTTTCTTACTGATTATTGCTTTCCTGCTTTTTAAAATAAAAAATAAAATAAAGCTATTTAAGCTGCTTATCCTAGCATCTGCGATTGATCTTTTACTTGCGTTGCAGCTTAATGCCCCTTATTCAGTTTATTACGAACAAAATACTCAGAAATCTATACTTGAATTTACTAATCAACTCCCCAAAGATTTTCCATTACCATCAAATAAACAGATAACAGAGAATTATGACAGATCTTCCCTTTCTTTTGGTCCGTTATGGAAAAACCTGAATATTTTTCACAAACAAATTGCCTATGATGGCTATAACCCGTTAAAATTGAAAAACTATGAATACCTCAGCGATTCACTACCCGACCTGTTATCGGCAACAATTAAAAATCAGCCTGTTTTTTTTGCAAAAAATATTATTGTCAACGATTCTATAAAAAATTATTTTAAAGAGAATGCTTTTACACCCGACAATGTGTTTCTTCATAGAGATGATTTTAATAAAGTTAAATTACAAGATCAAAATCAGGGCAAAGAAGATTCAGTTTGGTTTTTGAATTTTTCTCCAACAAAAATAATCTTGAAAACTCATTGTTACAGTAATAGGCTTTTAACTTTTATACAAAATAATTATTACGGATGGGAAGCCAGCATTAATGATAAGAAAGTTCCTGTTTATACAGCCAATCTCAGTTTTATGGCAGTTGTAGCTCCCGCAGGAATCCATACGGTTACATTAAAATACAAGCCGAAACTTATCATTGCAGGATTTTATATTTCTTTAATTTCGCTAACAATTAGTTTGCTTGTTTTAATTATCCAGGCTATAAGGAAACACTCACAATTTTTCCTGAATTAAAAGTTTTGTTGATCTAATTCAACCCCGAATACTTTTTCAAAATATTTCTTCAAATGTTCTTTAACTTCAGGTATTTCAAGCTCTCGGTTTAATTCCTTCCGAAGGGATGTAACTCCTTTATCAATAAAACCACATGGATTTATATAATTATAATAATCGAGATTTGTATTTACATTAAAAGCAAAACCGTGCATAGTAACAAATCTGCTCGATTTAACACCAATGGCACAAATTTTTCTGGCTTTTTTGTTATCCTCAGGGTCAAGCCAAACACCCGCAGCACCTTTAAGTCTGCCTGCCCGAATAGAATATTTTTTTAGAGTTTGGATGATTACCTCTTCAATATTGCGGATATAATCCTTAATTCCAATGCCATAATTTTCCAGGTCAATAACAGGATAACCGACAATTTGCCCGGGACCATGATAAGTGATATCACCTCCACGGTCAATTTTGTAAAACTCAGCGCCTTTTTCTTTTAATAATTTATGATTAATCAGCAAATTACTTTCAGAGCCACTTTTCCCAAGCGTGTAAACATGAGGGTGTTCACAGAATAACAGGTAATCATAATTAACTTTCTGCTCACACAAAGGAAGCCCCCTGTTGTTTTTTTTTATTTCCAGAATCTGATTGAATAAATCTTTCTGATAATCCCATGCTTCTTTAAATCCGGTCAATCCAAAATCCTTATAAATTATTTTGTTCTTCATTTATAAAATGTCATTTGCTTCGCATCATTTATTGTCATTCGCTCCGCTGTCATTTATTGTCATTCAATCCCAAAGTTTCGGGACGGGATTAGTCATTTATAATTTTAGTTTATTTCACATGTTTCTCCGCATGATACGACGACCTGACCAAAGGGCTGCTTTCCACATACCTGAATCCTTTTTTTAATCCGGTTTTCCTGTATTTTTCAAACATTTTAGGAGTTACAAACTCCTTTACAGGTAAGTGGTATTTTGTAGGTTGAAGGTACTGACCGATGGTTAATACCTCACAGCCGACTGATCGGAGATCATCCATGGTTTCATATACTTCTTCCCCTGTTTCTCCCAGTCCAACCATTATCCCCGATTTTGACCGCACCTCCGATGAAGATATATATTTTACTACCTTCAAACTCAGTTTGTATTTCGCCTTACTTCTTATAATAGGGGTAAGCCTTCTTACAGTTTCAAGGTTATGCGATATGACTTCCGGTTTGGTTTCGATCACTTTTTGAATTAGTTGTTTTCGTCCGTCAAAATCCGGAATCAATGCCTCAATGGTAGTTTCAGGGTTCAATTCCTTTATCTTGCGGATTGTCTCTGCCCAGATTTCTGCACCGCCATCTTCCAGGTCATCACGGTCAACCGAAGTCAGGACGCAATGTTTTACCCCCATTAGCTTTACTGACTTTGCCACACGGTCGGGTTCATACCAATCAACCGGTTCGGGTCTGCCGGTTTTTACATTACAAAACTTACAGGAGCGGGTGCAGATATCACCTAATATCATCAAGGTTGCTGTACCTCTGCCCCAGCAATCAGCAATATTCGGGCAAAAACCGCTGGTACATATAGTGTTAAGCTTATTCTTTTCAACGATTTCCCTGACGTTTAAATAATTTTTTCCTATCGGGACTTTCGTCTTGAGCCATGCCGGTTTTCTAACTTTTATTTCTCTCATTTCCGTTTCTTCATTAATCCTTCGGCAAAGTTATTAATTTTGAGTATGAGGCAACTTATTAAATATATACGCTGTCCTTTTAGTAAATAATCTTCTATTCAAAAAATTATTCACAGAAAATAAATTAAAAATATTATGAAAAAAAGTTTATTCTTACTTCTAATTGTCGGGTTTTTAACTTTTAATTCATCAAAAGCACAATGCCCTTTAACAGTTGCAGTTGATTTCACTGCTGAGACTATTTACGGGGATACAATCCATTTATTTGATATTCTCGACAATGGCCAGTATGTGATCATCGATTTCTTCTTCACGACTTGCGGGCCTTGCCAGCAAACAGCGCCAATTGTAAATCAATCGTACAATGATTTTGGTTGTAATTACGGTGATGTATTTTTTATGAGTATATCTACTGGCGATGATAATGCAGCCTGTATTCTATTTGATGAAACCTATGGCGTGGAATATCCAACTATTAGTGGCGTGGAAGGAGGCGGCACACAAATTAATAATACATACCAGATCCCGGCTTATCCAACTGTAATATTAATAGCTCCGAATCATGACATTATCGAGCAGGATATTTGGCCAATTCCGAATGTGAACGCTATAAACACACCTATTCTCAATGCAGGATGCCAGATGATGGAATGCCCATGTACACCACAGTTTACCGTTGATAACTGGGATGTTTGTGCTGGCAGTTCTATTCAGTTTTATGATGAATCTATTGGAAATATAATTTCCTGGGAATGGGAATTTGAAGGCGGTGATCCTTTAACTTCAACAGAACAAAATCCATTAGTATTTTACGAATATCCGGGAGATAAAGATGTTACTTTAACAGTAACAACCAGTTCAAATTCAAATACATTTTACGGTCTTGATATTATAATAATATATCCTTTGCCTGAAGTTACTTTGGAACCTTTTGACGATGTTTGCATTTACGATCCTCCTTTTGAATTAACGGGCGGACTACCCGGAGGTGGTGAATATTCGGGTAATGGGGTAACTAACGGCTGGTTCGACCCAAATGATGCCGGATTAGGTACACATACAATAACTTATACTTACACCGATACAAACGGATGTGAGAACTTTGCAGAAGAGACAATTCTTGTGGATGGCTGTACGGGTATAGATGAAAACTTCAATACTGATCCTTTCAGCATCTATCCTAACCCATCGGATGGTAATTTTAATGTAGAGTTTACAAAATCAGGACATTTAACCATCAGTGTAGTGAATATACTTGGGGTTACCGTTTATGAGAAACAATTCGATTCAAATGGCGAATTTGTTCAAAAAATCAGCCTGAAAGGTATTGAAGACGGTTTGTACTTCGTTATTTTTGAAACAGAAGATACAAACTATGTGAAGAAATTAAAAGTGAGAAGCAAGTAAAAGCGGAATGGGTAAAAAATATTTAGCCCCGGATCATTTTTGGTTCGGATGTTTTCAGTCTTTATTTTCGTTTCACTGCCGACTGCGGACTGCCAACTGAAGATTTATTCCCCAATCTTCCTTTTATAATACTCGTAAATCTCAAACTGTGACCTGACCTTATTTTTCGAATTGATCCTGCGATATCTATTGATATATTTCTCACCGCTGATCCTTGCTTTGCAGTTATCTTTTAACTGAATTTGGAGCATATCCCATAATTCCTTCCGTATCTCTTTATCATAAACAGGTGTAACAACTTCAATCCTGTGGTCAAGGTTGCGGGGCATCCAATCGGCAGATCCTATATAATATCTGTTATCGTTATCGTTGCAAAATATAAACACCCTCGAATGTTCGAGAAAACGGTCCACAATACTGATTACTTCAATATTTTCACTTAATCCTTTAACTCCAGGTACTAAAACACAAATTCCCCTAATGATCAACTTTAGCTTTACTCCTGCTTTGCTTGCTTCATAAAGTTTCCGAACCATCTTTTTATCAACCAGGCTGTTTATTTTAATAATTGCCCAGGCATCTTTACCTGCTTTAACATTTCGAATCTCATTATTAAGCGCATTTGTAAATAAATTCCTTGTATAAAACGGAGAAACGATAAGTGTCTTAAATTCCGGATGTGTATAACGTGTTTCAAACAACCGGAATACATTATCAACCTCGGAAGCAATTTCCTGGTTAGCTGTCATTAAACTATCGTCGGCATACACTTTTGCAGTATATTCATTGAAATTACCAGTACCTATATTTGCATAATACCGCGATTGACCATCTTCCTGTCTTTTAATAAGGATAAGTTTGCTATGCACTTTATATCCGGGAATGGTAGGGATAATCTTTACGCCTTCGTCATGTAACTTACCTGCAAGAACAATATTTGCCTCCTCATCAAAGCGTGCCTGAATTTCAAGAAAAACAGCAACTTTTTTTCCATTCCGTGCGGCATTTACCAATGCGTTCACCACATTGGAATACTTTGCTGCCCTGTAAAATGTCATTTTTATATCTGTTACCTGCGGGTCGATAGAAGCTTCCCTGAGCAGGTCAATGACATACTGAAAAGACTGGTAAGGAAAGTGAAGCATAATATCTTTTTCCTGTAATATCTTAATAATGCTCTGGTTTGGAAGCAGGTCTTTATGCCTGAGCGGAGGGAAGGAAGGATATAAAAGTTTTTCTGAGCCAATCTTCGGAAAAGACATAAAATCCTTAAAGTTGTGGTAGCGTCCGCCGCCTCTCAGTCTATCCTCATCAGATATCTTAAGTTTCCCTGTAATTTTTTTTAAATACTTTTCCGGAATCTCTTCATCATATACAAATCTTACAGGGATTCCTCTTTTTCTCTGTTTGATGCTTTCGCTCATCTTCTCTAAAAAACTTTTAGAAATATCGTCATCAATATCCAGTTCGGCATCGCGGGTCATTTTTATGGTGTAAGCATCAAACGTATCATAGCCGAATATAGCAAAGATGTCTTCGAGGCAATACCTGATCACATCATCCATCAGCACAATGTATTGATTGCCGGCTTTCTCCGGAAGAATCAAAAAACGTGATAATGATTTTTGCGGAATCTTGACAAGCGCATAATTGTTGTTTAAAACTTTTTTCGAGCTTTTTAACTTAACTGCCAGGTAAATTGATCCGTCTTTAATAGAAGTGATATTCCGGAAATCATCAAGCATCACCGGGAATAAATATTGCCTGAGCGTTTCCTGGTAAAACCGCTTTACAAATTCTCCCTGCTCCTCGTCCAGTTCATTTTCATTCAGAATATAAACCCCTTCGTTAGCTAATTCTTTTACAATTTGATAATATGTTTCAGTAAAGACTTTTTCTTGCTGAATAACTATTTTTTTAATCTCATCTAAGACATCTTTTGGATCATCTTTTTTATACTTTACGCCATACTTCTCTGCATTCACTATCCTGCTCAGGGTTGCTACCCGAACCCTGAAAAATTCATCCCTGTTATTAGAAAAAATACCAAGAAATTTTATTCGTTCGATAAGTGGAGTGGAGGGATCAATGGCTTCCTGTAAAACACGCGCATTAAAATGCAGCCAGCTTATTTCGCGGTTGATCATATAATTTGCTGTATTTCGAACGACAGTTTTTTCAATCATTTAGATTAATAGTTTTTGTTTTTTAATTATTGTGCATCATTTTAGGGGTGATTACAAATTTAACTGTTTTTTTGGCATTATGCAGTTTTTCCCATTTATCAGTTTTAAATTCAATACAAACTATACCTGATGTAGGCAGCCACTCAATCTCTTTTTTAAGGAAAGAATTAGCAAAATAGGTGAATGTCGGATTATGCCCTACTAACATTACCGATTGAATTTTTTCAGGAAGTTTAAAGAGATGATAAAACAAACTATCAGCGTCTCCATAATAAATATCCTCAGAAATTCGGATCTCATCTTCGGGATAATTAATTTCTGCTGCTATAATTTTTGTCGTTTCAAATGCCCTTACTGCATGGCTTGAAATTATTCTGTCGATCCGGATATTATTTTCCTGTAAATAACCGGCAACAAGTTTAGTCCGCTTTTTACCTTTTTCGAGTAAAGGGCGTTCATGGTCTGATAATTCGGGGTAATCCCAGGAGGATTTGGCATGACGGACGATGTAGAGTGTTTTCATAGGATTTATTTTTAATTGAGACTCGGAAAATTAATCTCATCCTTCACCACAAATGCATTAGGATATTTTCTTTCGATTTTTTTTAAAAATTTCTCTGCTTCCATTTTTGTCCGGTAATCACCAACCCTCACCTTATAATAAGGCTCCTGGAAAATCAGGTAGGCAGGCACATCAGGGTGTTTTTCAACAAACGCAGACTTTTCTTCGATAGCCATCCGTTTGGAGTAATTGCCGGCTTCAAAAAAAACCTGGATTCTCCAGCCTTCAATTCCGGGATTGTGTTCATTCAGGTAAATATGTTTTTCTAATAAGGTATCAACCCTTGCATCCTGTATAATCTGAACTTTACCTATGCTGTCATTCTGTGAGAACAAAGAAAAGCTAAATGTTAATAAAGCTATAAATAAAATCGTTTTTTTCATCCTATTTATAATTTGATCCGGAAATTTCGGGATTGCTATTTGTTATTTTTTTTTTTGATGGTCAAAATTACCTCGATTGTATCCTTATATATTCTCTTGCATGAATGTTTAAAACCGGAATGGGAGAATGATTCACCATCTGCTGGGCATAAGCTCCAAGAAACAAATTAGATGTTGTGGTTTCCTGTTCAGTCATTATTGCAATGATATCCGCATCAATTTTTTTCGCATAATCGATTGTAGAATTTGTAATATTTTCTGCATCAATAGCTTCTACTTGGGAGGGAACATTTTCTTCATCCAAATATTTTTTAACCTGTAAGGTATAGTTATCAACCTTTTGCCTAACAATTTTTATGGATGTGGAATACAGTGATACTATATGGATTTCAGAGTCGAAATACTTTGCCAGTTTAGTAGTATAAGGTAACTTTTGCCTGGTCTCAAGCGAGCTGTCAATTGGTAAAACAATTTTATTAATTGTTTCTTTAAATTTAAAATCCGTTCTGATTGTAATGACAGGACATGGCGTATAGGTTACCAATCTGTATGCATTGCTTCCAATCCAAAACTCCTCAAAACCCGTAACACCATGTGTTCCGGTAATAATTATTTCGGCATCGCTGTATTTTGCCTGATTGGCAATTTCCTGGTGTACCTTGCCCTTTCTTATTTTATATGTAATCTCTCCTTCTTTTAAACTTGAGCCATATTTTTGTATGAGTTCATCAAAATTAGTAGTGATTTCTTTTCTGCTTTTTGTCATTAAATCAGGAAAAACCGATTCAGCACTTTGGGTATTATCCACCCAAACCATAAGGATATTAGCTTTAATTCTGTTAGCTAAATTAACACCATATTCGAGTGCGTGAACCGAACATCTCGAAAAATCAATGGCTACAATGATCTGTTTCATGCTTTTGATCTTTTATTTTCAGGTGCTAAATTACAAAAAAAATTATGTGTGAATTAAGAATTAGGAAAAAAATGTTTGAAGTGTTCATGTGTTTTTAAGTTTATTACTTTTGCTTAAAATTTCAATTAATGAACGAAAATCTGGATGCTACCGGTTTACATCTTACCAAGGCAGAACTGGAAATCGAAAAAGTTCTTCGCCCCTCCGACTTTAAAGATTTTGCCGGACAAAAAAATGTTGTTGATAATCTTAAAATATTTGTTGAAGCTGCTAAGTTGCGTAATGAATCGCTCGACCATGTTCTTTTGCATGGGCCTCCGGGATTGGGAAAAACGACTTTATCTTACATTATTGCCAATGAACTGGGAGTAAATATCAAAGTATCATCGGGACCTGTTTTGGATAAGCCCGGCGATCTTGCAGGCTTACTGACAAATTTAGAAGAGAATGATGTCCTTTTCATTGATGAAATACATCGGCTAAGCCCAGTAGTTGAGGAATATCTTTACTCTGCAATGGAGGATTACAAAATAGATATAATGATTGAAACCGGACCTAATGCACGGAGCGTTCAGATTACGTTAAGCCCTTTTACATTAATCGGTGCAACAACCCGTTCGGGTTTACTTACGGCTCCTCTCAGGTCAAGGTTCGGAATAAATTCAAGACTTTCGTACTACGAGGCAAATATTATTAAGAAGATAATTAACCGGTCAGCACAAATCCTGAAAGTTGAAATCAGCAATGAGGCTGCCTCTGAAATATCGCGAAGGAGCCGAGGAACTCCGCGAATTGCCAACCTGCTGCTCAGAAGAGTTAGGGATTTTGCCCAGATAAAAGGTGATGGAAAAATTGACCTTAATATTGCTCACTACGGACTCTCTGCCCTTAACGTTGATAAACACGGGCTGGATGAAATGGATAACAAAATCCTTTCGACAATTATTGAAAAATTTAAAGGAGGCCCTGTTGGTCTCACAACTATTGCAACGGCAGTGGCAGAAGAGGGCGGAACAATTGAAGAAGTTTATGAACCTTTTCTTATACAGGAAGGTTACCTGATGAGGACACCAAGAGGAAGGGAAGCAACTGAACTGGCGTATAAACATTTGGGGAAAGTAAAAAAACCTTCACAGGCTAAGCTCTTTTAATTAATGATTACGATTAATGAGTATTATTCCTTTTTCTATCAATAAAAAGTGGTTATGGCTTACCGGCATCCTGATAGTAACTGCGTTTGCTTATTTTCCTGTTTTTGAAAATAATTTTACTAACTGGGATGATAATATTTTCGTTACAGAAAATAAATTAATTCATTCATTCTCGCTAAACAATTTAATCAGATGGTTTACAAAGCCCTTTGTCGGTCAATACCAGCCCTTTATACTTCTGTCTTTTGCACTCGATTACTCTATTGACGGGTTAAACCCTTTTGTGTTTCATACAACTAATTTAATTCTTCATCTTATAAATACATTTCTGGTTTTCCGTTTTCTTGATTTACTTTTCAAAAATCCTTTCATCGCCTTATTAAGTTCATTTTTATTCGGAATACATACCTTGCACGTTGAATCGGTTGCATGGATTACAGAAAGAAAAAATGTTCTATACACATTGTTTTTTTTAAGCTCTCTTATAGCCTATCTGTTTTATTTACACAAAAAGAAATCCTCATATTATTTTTTATCACTGTTTTTTTTTATTTTATCCTTAATGTCAAAGGCAGCGGCTGTTACATTACCTTTAGCTCTTATATTGGTTGACTATATTTATAAAAGGCATATTTTCGGCAAAGGAATTTTATTGGAAAAAATACCCTTTTTTGTGCTTTCAATCATCCTGGGTTTGGCTACAATCTATGCTCATCACCAGTATGGCGCACTGGCAAACAGCACAGGATATCCTTTTTATATACGGATTTTGGTCACAGGTAAAGCCATAATTTTTTATATCACAAAAACACTCATACCTTTAAATCTATCTGCTTACTATCCAATGCCACAAAATCTGTCGGAACATCTTACACCATTGATATTGTTATTCCTTCTCAGCTATTTAGTATTGTTTACAGCTATTATCCTGTCTTTATATAAAAAACTGAATGTTGTTTTTTTCGGATTAGTATTTTTTCTGATAAACATTTTTCTATTCCTGATACCAGCAGGTGTTCCTGTTTATGCTACTGACAGGTATGCGTATATACCTTCTATCGGACTTTTTGTGATTATTTCTTATGGCATTTATCATTTATTTAAAAAATATCCTAAAATCAAAACTGCCGGACTTGTTTTTATTTCATTATACATATTATTGCTTAGTGTATTAACTTTTCAACAAACAAAAGTCTGGAATAACAGTTTAACACTTTGGGATAATGTAATAAACATAACAGGCAAAACTTATTTCCCGTTATTAAAAAGGGGTATAGCTTACCGTGAGGAGCAGAATTACAAAGCAGCCCTTTCCGATCTTAATGAATCTATTAGGCTTAATCATAACAATTATTATGCTTATGAAAACCGGGGCTTTATTTATTTGGTTCAAAAAAAATATAATAAGGCGATAGATGACTTCAGAAGTTCGCTTGAATTCAACCCTGAAAGTTCTTACGCTTATTGCAGCCTGGGATTTGCTTTTTTACATCTCGACAATTATAAAGAAGCTATGGAAAATCTTAATAAAGCCATTGAAATTTATCCCGGTTATGCCGATGCTTACAAAAACAGAGGGGAAGTGTATATTTGTATGGAGAACTACGAAGAAGCCTGCAACGACCTTAAACAAGCTTTGTCTTTAGGATTGGCAAAATCCGATACGGAAGAAGTAAAAACTTTAGTGAAAGAATACTGTGGAGGAGAATAATTTTTGATAATGACTGCCAAAGAGAAAAATAAACTATCGAAAGATCATATAAATCGACTAATAAAATCGAAAGCAAAGGAATTGGGTTTTTTTGCTTGTGGTATCTCAAAAGCTGAGTTTCTTGAAGAAGAAACAAAAAGGCTTGAAAGCTGGCTAAAAAAAGGTCTTCATGGAGAAATGGGATATATGAAAAATTATTTCGATAAAAGAACCGACCCGCGTAAATTATTTCATAAAACAAAATCGGTTATTTCTGTTCTGTATAATTATTACCCGAAGCATGAAATTCCCGAAGATAATAATTATAAAATTTCAAAATATGCTTATGGGAAGGACTATCATTTCGTCATAAAGAGAAAATTAGAACAATTGATTAAATTTCTTAAAAAAGAGGCAGGTGAGATAAATGCCCGTGCTTTTGTTGATTCTGCGCCGGTGCTTGACCGTGTTTGGGCTGCAAAGGCAGGATTAGGCTGGATTGGGAAAAACACTAACCTGATTAATAGAGAGCAGGGTTCATATTTTTTTATCGGGGAGATCATCACCGACCTGGAACTTAAATATGATAACCCAATCGTACCCAATTACTGTGGAACCTGTACCCGTTGCATCGACGCCTGTCCCACCAAAGCATTGAAACCTTACGAACTGGATGCCCGCAAGTGCATTTCATATTTAACGATTGAATACAAAGGAAATAAAATCCCAGATACATTCAAAGGGAAATTCAGCGACTGGATTTTCGGCTGTGATATCTGTCAGGATGTGTGTCCGTGGAACCGCTTTTCCGAACCTCATAATGAACCTGAATTTGAACCATCTGCCGAATTATTAAAAATGCGAAAACCCGATTGGGAAAATCTGACAGAAGAATATTTCGATAAAATCTTTAAGGATTCACCGGTAAAAAGGACGAAGTATAAGGGGTTGATGAGAAATATCAAATTTGTGCAGGAATAGGGAAAAAAGAAAAAATTACTTATTACAATTACAAATTGCAGACGTCTGAATACATTTCAGTTACAAACTGAAATGTGCGTGGGGCAGATGCAGGTTCCGAACAAATGGCAGAAAATAATGGATTATTTGTGATAAGAGCCACAGGTAAAAGCTCCAGTATAATTAACCAGGAAGGATTTCTTGCGAAGATGTTTTGATTTTTACATCCTATTCGGTTTATATTTATTTAACTCACTATATTGATATCCATAAAAAAATCCGATAGTGAAATATTGAAATACCTGCAAATCGAGTGAAGCGTACTGACTGAAATGTTAATTTTACCTGTTTCTATACGAGCAATATGAATATTTGTATCATTATAAAAATCTTCCTGCGAGATTTCGTTCTCCGCTCTTAATTCCTTAATCTTTAAGGCAATTAATTTCAGCAACTTATCATTTCGAATTTGCCCCATTATGGGCAACAATGTCAAAGTTTTTTATAAATTTATTACTGACATATTTGTCATTTTAAAATATTTAATTTAATTTTACATGATTATTAACAATTAAAAATTTACATTATGAAAAATTTATTAATTTTAGCACTGATTGCAGTTGTGTTTCTTATTGGTTGCAATAAGGAACAGGTAACTGTTAAGAAAAAAGATTTTGCTAAAGCGAATCTTGAAGAATTAAACAAGTATCGCCCGGATGAACAAAACTTACCGGATGTATATCATTCTTTCAAAAAGGAAATTAAAGAAATGAAAGAGACTGCGTATAAAACAACGATTGATCCTGTTGACAGACCCGTTGACGAAGCTGTGTGGCTATTGGATGCAGTTATCAATACGGAGTTAGGGTTTAAGAGTGATTCGATTGCAGAAGTATTTGTTGATACCATAGAAATAGTGTTTACAAACAAATACTTTACTCCTGAAGGCATACCGGTTATTGATGGAAATGAAATAGTAAATGCATATCAGGGTATTGAAAATTCTATTAATCAAAATGCAAATGTCGGTGATTTGTTCTGGGCTACAAAAATAAACATCACGGAAATTAACTCAACCGAAACAAAAGCAGAAATGATTAATGTAGGAGGCTCTGAGGGAGATGGTTTAAGTAGAATTATAACGCCTTTGCTTCCTGGTACTCCTATTGACCCTTTTCCATCGGGATATTGGACTTATGCAGGAGATTGTAGTGATTATATGTGTAACGCAGAGTCCGATTATTGGAATAAAATAAGACAACCTGGTTATTTTACACTTAGCTCCGATTATATTGTGGAATTTTATTATTATTATGCCACAACACCTTATGGAGGTGAAGATAGATTACTATGGGATTATGGTGACCCAGCTACTTATCCACTTTCTACTAATGAGCTAAATTACTGGTTAAATAATATGAAAGAAGTAATTGATGAAGCTAATCCCCGTCCCTCTAATCCCGATTTAATTATTGGATATTTTCATATTTATACCGCATGCTATGAGCCTGGAACACAAACTCCTGCAGGTAATATATCAGTTTTGCCTTGGTTTCAGCAGTACCCTGGTTTATGGATTTATCAAATTACATATGTTGGAGGAAATACTTAACAAGATAATAGCAGTGCGATTAATTAATCGCACTGCTGTTCTATTGTTTAAAAAATATGTAAGTTACTAATTTAATAAATTTAATTTTATCAAACATTATTATTCAATGAAAAGACAAATAAAATCTCTTGTTATTATACTACTGTTTGTACCTAATATTGCTATATCTCAAAACACATTCATTAAATGGATCAGTTCTCCAAAAGATGAAATCCCCTGGGATATTTATAAATTAAATAGTAACAATCAGTATTTATTATCTATAGTACAAGGTACTGTCTCATCAAACCCAGGTTATTATGATATTTTTTTCAATTATAATAAAATTATACATATAACAGATTATGAATTTAATTTTCTTGACAGCCTTTTTCTTGACAATATTGAAGGTTATTTAATAACTCCTGGAAAAGTAATTATTACGGATGTTGATGAAATTTTATTATGGGGAACAGCCTTGGATACAAACACGTATGATGAGCAATTATACCTTCAATGGTTAGACTATGATCTAAACATATTGAAAGACAGTCTTTATGGTTTGCCTGATAGGAATGATGCCATGGCTGGTTTCACAGTTACATATAATAACAATATTGTTTTTTTTCGTTCATATCCCATATCAAAACAAGAAAAATATGATTCAGTCAAATATGTTTTATGGGAATTTGATATCCAGGGCAATGAAATAAATTATAATACAGATACAATTCATTCTGCGATTTTTATTGGTATTTCTGATATGACAGGAATTGATAAATACCAGGTAACTTCCGTTAATAAAATTATTTACTTTAATTATAACCTGGAATATGATACTGCTGTATCATGGCAGGTTGAAAAATTTACGGGTTATCGTACTAAAAAAATTAACGACTCCGAATATTTTATTATTGGGTCTATAGATAACATGATGCCACCATATATAAATGAAAATTTTGATATGGCGTTTTTAGTTATTGATGAAAATGCAAACATCCAAACTATAAACAGTTACGGTGTACTTGATACCAATGACAGGGAAGGCGATATTGACTTTATTAATATTGATACGTTATTCTTTGGTGGTACTAAAAATTATACCTGTGGAGCTGCTGATACCTGGTTTACCTTGTATAAAACTAATTACGATGGCGACATATTTTTTACCAGGTATTATGGCGGTCATGGGAAATATTCCTTACACAGAGTAATTACAACAGATGATGGCGGTTGCGTAATGGTGGGCACATATTGGGATTTTTATAATTATCCCAATCCTAAACAACACGATATTGTAATTATGAAAGTGGATGAAAACGGTTTAATTAGCAATTTAGATGAACATATACCTTTTGAAGTTACGGATATAATTGTTTACCCAAACCCTGGAAATGACTTTATAAAAATTAATACCGCTTTACAAAATCTTGTTTTCACATTGTTTGATATTAAAGGAGACCAAATTATGGAAAAAGAGTTTGATAAATCTGCATCTATCAACACTCAACATTTACAAGTGGGCATCTATTTATATAAAATTCAGCAATTTGGGAAAGAGGTTAAATCAGGCAAATGGATTAAGCAATAGAGTTATTCTGCATTTCAACAACTCATCACTTTAACAATTCAATAATTCAACAATTCAATCCTCCAAAATAATAAACCTGTTCCTCGAAGCCGGATCCAGTGAGTTATTCTGACGGTTATAGCGCATGTAATACCGCCTTTTTTTATTTGCCGGAAAATTTTTAGCAATGTATTCATTCAAAATATAATCGTAGGTATAACCCGCATAACGCCTGCCTAATATCTCACAATAGCGGTAAATAATATCAGTATCTATCTCGCTTATGTAATACTTATACTTTACTTCACCAGTAAATATATTTTCTGTAAAATAGCCGTTAATACGATCTGCTATCGTTTCAGTAGCATAAAAAACTTTTCTTCCTTCTTCTTTAGGATTTAACTTAGTTAATTCGAACCAGTTATTGAAACTTAAAGCATTCAAATCAATTGTTTTATAATACACGTAATCATCGAAATTCTCCGAATCTTCATATTCATAGTAATGTTCCTCAACCTCTAACTGAGCAATATTTAAGATATAAGCCGTTGACCGGATAAAAAGAAAGCTGTCTAAAGAGCTTTCGGTATAAACCTTGAACCCTAACTTTTCAAATTCTACAATCATACTGTTTATAAAGGTCTCTAAAAAAATCGAATCGGAAATATCTTTCAGGAATAAGCTGCCCGCAATTAGTGCGGAATCCAGTTCCCGCACGGTCATTTCAGTTGTATCCCCTGCCTCATCAATCTTTAAATTATTTTTAAAGATATAATCGGTCGGCAGTACCATAACAGACAGATCGGGTTTCGAATCGATATACGATTTCGCTATCTTCCATTCGGGATAGCAAGAGGATAAACCAAGAAAAGATACTGCTATAAAGAGTAGTAATATGTAAGATAAAAATTTTTTCATGAATCAAGAGTAAAATGTATCCTCTTCCCAATTCTTCGGATTATTCCTAATGTAATATTTTATGCATTGGTATTCATCGTTGTTTCTAATAATGTGGTCGTGATAACCAGTTTGCCAGATTTTATTTCCGGGTGTGTCGTTCAACAGGTTTATGTGTTTGGATGTTTGCATTTGGAATTTCCCTATAATTTTGGGTATCAACATCTTTCTACGTAATTTCCGGTACTGTTTAATTTAGGTTATTGTGGGATTGTCAATTTTTCGATAATGGTTTAAAATTTTTTGTTTTTGCGTCCCGCCTCGAAATCCCATAGTTATCGGATTCTGGATTCTGGATTGGGTATCATGGGTGATGGATTGTTGGGGTTGGCGTTGTTGATGTTTTTGTAGAGAAAATTCATGAATTTTCTCTACAAAAACATCAACAACACCCCCGCCATTATCAAAATCGAAATCACCCAATATAATCAGACAATGGAAATGGTTGGGCATAACAATCCATTCATCCAAAATAATACGTTTGTGCCAGGATGGTAATTGTAAAAAAAATTCTGCAACAATTTCACCCTTGTCTGATAAAATCATTTGCCCGTTTTTGATTTTCCCTAAGAGATGTTCCTTGTTTTGTACACAAACGGTAATAAAATACGATCCTGGCGATGAATAATCCCAAAATTGACACCGATCCGGTTCAATACGGTATTTGTTTTTGTAGAGGGTCATTTTCTAAATTCAAAATAATTCTATTTATAAGAAATTTTTTAGGTGCTAAGTAGAAATAGTTTAAAAATCCAACTCCATCTGTTGTACAGTATCTTCATCCCCTTTGCCTGTCTGCTTATCTTTAGCCGCTTTAGTTTTCCCCGATTTTTTTGCTTTAGTCTCTTTTTGTTCGGTTTCAGAAACCTTTTCCGCAATTTCCGGGCTTGTAATTTCAAGATTTTTTTCTTCACTTACCTGAACATCCTCTGAGCCGGCAGCTTCCGGTTCTTCATAAGACAGCGGTTCGATAAATTCTATTTTTTTAATAGCATTTGTTGTTATTCTTTTGCCTTTTGCCTTTGGACTTTTTACGCCTATAAATTCCTCAACATTGATAACTTTATCAGGTATTTCCTTATTATTAGCTTTTGCATCAAATATTATTTTCAGTTGGGGAAGCAGGTTCTCACTAATACCAACAAGATAATTTTCGGGATGTTCGCCTATAAAATCATTTTTTTTATTGATGTTGTTGTTCGTCTCTATTTGGAATCGCTTGAGGTAAAATTTTTCAACTGCCGCTTCATAATAAATAACTGAAATTATCTTTTTCGGGTTAAATTTTTCAATAAGGATCATGTCTTCTTCGAAATGGTTCGACAGGTCATAAGTCATCAGCTTATAATATCCTGATTGCTGAATGGTTAAAATCCTCTCATTCGATTTAAAAGCGCCGAGATAATTTCCTCTTTCGTCAGTATTCAATCGTTTTACCGTATCGTCGTACCAGATATCCCTTGCCCCGAGAGTGGAAATACCTTCTTCACGTTTCACTATACTCTTTACTCCATGTTTGGTCAGGATGTTTCCCTGCGAACCTTTTCCTTTTATTGCCAATTCACTGAAATCAAATTCAAAAGAGGTTTTGCGTAATTTGGGTTTTGGTTTGAGAAAAATTTTTACAACTTCAGCTTCCCCGTTCGGATTTGCCGTAAAATAAAGAATTTTTGAACCTTCCGCTCCCTTTGTAATATTATATTCTTTGTCGCGCGTGGCACCTGTAATGGCAAATCTTTTCACACGAGAGGCTCCTCTTCTTCCATCTCTGAAAATCATATTATAAATCGTACGGTCGTCGTTCCTTTTAAATATGTCGATGTGAATAATATTATGCCCTACAAATGTTTTTGCAGAAACTTTTGTAACAATAAAAGTACCGTCAGCCCTGAAAACAATAATGTCGTCAATGTCGGAACAATCGCAAACATATTCGAATTTCTTAAGAGAAGTGCCGGCAAATCCTTCATCGCGATTTATATAAAGTTTTTGCGATGCAGCAGCCACACGGGTTGCCTCGATTGTATCAAAATTCCTGAGTTCGGTTTTTCTTTCCCTGCCTTTTCCGTACTTTTTCTTTATCTGCCTGAAATAATTCACAACATAATCAATAAGGTGCTCCAGGTGGTTATTCACCTCGTCTATTTCCAGTTCAATACCATTTATCAGATCATCTGCCTTAAAGGAATTATATTTGGAAATGCGTTTAATCTTGATCTCGGTAAGTTTGATAATATCTTCCTCTGTGATGTTCCTGTGGAATTTTTTCCTGAAAGGCATTAATCCCTTGTCAATAGTTTCAATCACCGATTCCCAGGTTTCACATTCCTCGATATCACGGTAAATACGTTCTTCGATAAATATTTTTTCGAGTGAAGAAAAATGCCATTGTTCTAACAGTTCTGCCTTTCTGATCTCCAACTCCTTTTTCAGCAATGTAACCGTATTTTCAGTTGAAGCTTTCAGAATTTCTTTTACTCCAATAAAACCGGGCTTGCCTGCATCAATTACACAGGAATTTGGTGAAATGGAGACCTCACAATTAGTAAAAGCATATAAAGCATCTATTGTTTGGTCAGGCGAAATATTAGGGGCAAGATGGATCAGTATTTCAACATTTTCAGCAGTATTATCATCAATCTTCTTAATTTTTATCTTACCTTTTTCATTGGCTGTAACTATAGACTCCATCAAACTGGTAGTAGTAGTGCCAAAAGGAACTTCCGTTATAACAAGTATCTTTTTATCAAGCCGGCTTATCTTAGCCCTTACCCTAACACGACCGCCTCTTAATCCATTGTTATATTTCGAAACGTCTGCAAAACCGCCTGTTGGAAAATCAGGATAAATTTCAAAATCCTTCTCCCGTAAAATATTTATTGAAGCATCGATTAATTCATTAAAATTATGTGGGAGGATTTTCGAGGCAAGTCCAACGGCAATACCTTCAACGCCCTGAGCTAAAAGCAGGGGAAACTTCACCGGTAAAACAACAGGTTCTTTATTTCGTCCGTCGTAAGAAGCCTTCCATGCAGTTGTTTTAGGATTAAAAACTACATCTCCTGCAAATTTGGAAAGCCTGGCTTCGATATACCGTGGAGCTGCAGCACTATCACCTGTTAAAACATTTCCCCAGTTACCCTGTGTATCAATTAAAATATCTTTCTGACCCAACTGAACAAGAGCATCGCCGATAGAAGCATCACCATGCGGATGATACTGCATGGTATGCCCGATGATGTTTGCAACTTTATTGTACCTGCCATCATCCAGGCTTTTCATAGCATGCAATATCCTTCTCTGGACAGGCTTTAAACCATCTTTAATGTCGGGAACAGCTCTTTCAAGTATCACATACGAAGCATAATCCAGGAACCAGTTCTCGTACATCCCCGACAGGTGGATGGTTTTGTGCAGGTCGCCTGATAATTCTTCCGGTCCCTCCTCTTCAGATAGATTTTCCTGTTCAAATTCTTCTAATTCGCTCATTAATTCTTCGTCCTTTATGAATTTTCAATGCTCGCCAAAAATATAAATAAATTAAATTCAGGTTGGTTGGAATAACGAAAACTTATCCACTTTGGTATGAGACGTATCTGACAGAATATTTTCAGAACAATTAAGGTTTATTGTATATTTGCAAAATAACTTAAGATTGTAATGAAGAAACTTCTGATATATTTCTTTCTTCTGTCAGGTCTTGCTCTTTATTCGCAGGACACTCTGAAAGTGATGCACTACAATTTGCTTATGTATGGAAATAATTATTACGGTTGTAATAGTACAAATAACAACATTGATGATAAAAATGAATACCTTAAAACAATAATTAATTACGTTAAACCGGATATTTTTACTGTGAACGAAATTTCGGAGATACTCACATATCAACAATATATATTAAATTCGGTTTTAAATATTAATGGTATAAATTATTATCAAATGGGTTCCCCGCCCAATTATTCAGGTTCATATATAATAAACCAGATATACTATAACTCGGAAAAACTTACAATGTGTTCAAATATCGCTATATCCACTAATTACAGGGATATTGACATATTCAGATTATATTATAATTCACCGGATCTTAAATATACAAACGATACTATTTATCTGAACTGTGTTATAGCACATCTAAAGGCTGGGACAAGCTATGAAGATGAAGTGGAAAGGGCTAATGAAACCAATAAGTTGATGAATTATCTCAGCAACTCGAATGCTACAGGAAATTATCTGATGATGGGCGATTTCAACGTTTATACAAGTGCCGAACAAGCTTTTCAAAATCTTATCCTTTACCAAAATCAGGATATTCGTTTTTATGATCCCATAAACTCTTTAGGAGCCTGGAATAACAATTCCTATTTCGCCTCAGTTCATACACAATCAACACACATTTCCGGCGGTTGTCCTTCCGGAGGTGGTATGGACGACAGATTCGATTTTATCCTGGTTTCAGATGAGGTATTGAACGGAACCGAGAAAATAAAATACCTGAACGGGTCATATAAAGCAATAGGGCAGGACGGACAACATTTTAACCAATCGCTTGTCTCTTCTCCGCAAAATACAACTGTCCCGGGCAATGTCCTGGATGCTCTTTATGATATGTCGGACCATTTGCCTGTTGTAATGGATATCGTTGTGGGGAATAATGTTGGCGGTATAAATAATGAAAGCATTAATTTCAGCTTAAACTATAATAATCCGGTAAGTGAAAAATTAGTTCTTAAAATAGAAGCTGAAAATAATGCGGAATATAAAGTTCAGATAAATTCTGTTTGGGGACAACGAATTTATTCTGAAATCATTTCTTTACCAGGTTCAAAAACTTTTGAAATACCTTTTGAACATTTCAAGCCGGGGATTTATATTCTACTGATTTCTGATAAAGATCAAAACCAGATCGTAAGAAAGATTATGAAGATTTGAAGATTCTGTTGCGGAAATTGAAAATCACCGACATTGTAAGAGCAATAAAAAAAAGGAAAACTGTCAGTGCATCCACTAATCCGGCATTCAAATCAACTCCCGTAAGTCGCCTAATCAAATACTGAACATACGAATTTGGCACGTCATAAATTCCGAGTTTGTGCAAAACCTGCCAGTGCCAGTCGGTTAAAGGGCAATAGCCTATTCCGTAAAAAATTCCAAGAATAAACCACGAAGCTCCGGTCAATAAAAGAGTGATAAGATTCAACCTCCTTGTTGGTTTCCATATCCAGCCGAATAGATTGAATATTATTAAAGCCGTATGAAAAACCACAAAAAATATATCTAAAAATTTATACATATATAATATTATTAAATTTAATGTAAAGATAAGGAAATGTTTGGAGATTTTATGAAGATGTTATTTGGCGGGAAAGAAGTTGCGGAGGTGTTGCCGGGGGTCTAAGATTATATGATTATTTTTCTTTTATTGTTTATCAAAGATTTATTATCTTTGTATTAATTATGCCGGTCATTCTAAGAATAAAAGGATTTAAGTTCTATTTCTATAGCAACGAAGGGGAGGAGCCGATGCATATTCATGTTAATAAAGCTGAAAATAATGGTAAAATATGGTTAGAACCACAAATACAAGTTGAATATTTTTACGGTTTTAAAAGTAAGTAAATTAAAGAAATAGTGGATATAATTATAAAAAATATTGATAAAATTAAGACAAGTTGGAATGAACACTTTAAACAAATATAAAGCAAAAGACCCCATTGATATTTTGATTTTTGAAAAAGGGTTAAGAATTAAAAATATAATTATTGACAAAGATCTTGATCTAATAGCAATTATTCTTAATACAGGAAAAATTCTTGAATGTAAAATTTCTAATTATCCCAAATTAAAAGCTGCAACGAAAGATCAACTAAATTCCTGGCAATTAATTAGCGGAGGTATTGGCGTTTCATGGGAAGAATTAAATGAAGATTTATCAGTAAAAGGATTTATTAAAACCTCTGCACTAAATACTATGTTGCGGGATTTGCAAAATAATTATAAAAAATTAGCAGTCTGAATTAGTTACTAATGCAAAAAAAAGTTGATTTTCTCGTTATAGGTTCCGGCATTGCCGGCTTAAGCTATGCCCTTAAAGTAGCGGATCATGGTAAGGTTTGTATTGTTACTAAAGATAAAGCCGAAGAAACAGCCACAAAATATGCACAAGGCGGAATTGCAGCCGTGATGTACTCGCCCGATACTTATGAAAAGCACATCCGCGATACTATGATCGCCGGTGACGACCTGAGCGATGAGAGCATCGTAAGACTTACCATCATCGAATCTACGGAAAGAGTGAAAGAACTGATAGAGTGGGGCGCCCATTTCGATAAGACAAAAACAGGCAGATATGACCTCGGTAAAGAAGGCGGACATTCGGAATACAGGGTATTGCATCACAAAGACAATACAGGTAATGAGATTATACGTGCTTTGCTTAAGAAAGCAAAAGAACACCCTAATATCGAGATACTTGAAGATCATTTTACAATTGACTTGCTTTCTCAACACCATTTGGGGGTAGGTGTTTCCAGAGGTATGCCCGATATTCAATGTTATGGCGCCTATGTTTTATGTCCTGAAACGGGGGAAGTGATTACCCTGCTGGCAAAAACAACTTTGCTTGCTACGGGCGGAGCAGGTAACGTTTATAGCACAACAACCAATCCCGAAATTGCTACCGGTGATGGCACAGCTATGGCGTATCGTATAAAAGCAACTATTGAGAATATGGAATTCGTTCAGTTCCATCCCACTTCACTTTACAATCCGAACGACAAGCCATCATTTCTTATCACCGAAGCATTGCGAGGCTTTGGGGCAGTATTAAAAACATTAGAGGGAGAGGAATTCATGCATAAATACGATGAACGTAAATCGCTGGCTCCTCGCGATATTGTTGCCCGAGCCATTGATACGGAAATGAAGCTTAGTGGCGATGACTATGTATGCTTAGATTGTCGCCAGATTGACAAAAATGACCTGATAGAACATTTCCCGACTATTTATGCCAAATGCCTCAGTATTGGTATTGATATTACAAAAGACATGATACCGGTAGTTCCGGCAGCTCATTACCAGTGTGGCGGCATCAAAGTTGACGAATACGGAAGAAGCACGGTAAGGAATCTTTATGCAACTGGTGAATGTGCCTCAACGGGATTGCATGGAGCAAACAGGTTAGCCTCCAATTCACTCCTTGAATCGGCTGTCTTCTCTCACAGAGCAGCAATGGACGCTGCTGGTAAAATAAAATCAATTGAGTTTTACGAACATATCCCCGACTGGGATGCGGAAGGACTTGTACTTAATGAAGAAATGATCCTGATTACCCAAACAACCAAAGAGTTACAGTCTATCATGTCGAATTACGTTGGGATCGTCCGCTCTAACCTGCGACTGAAAAGAGCTTTGGACAGGCTGGAGATCATTTTCCGGGAAACTGAGGATTTATATCAAAAATCCATTATCAGCGTTGAGATATGTGAATTAAGAAACATGATCAACATAGCTTACCTGGTTATCAAAATGGCACAATTACGCAAGGAAAGCAGGGGATTGCATTATTCCATCGACTATCCGGAGAAAGCTCCGATAAAAATGAATTCGAGAAGATAAAATGATCTTAATCTATACAAATAAAGTCACCAACCGTATTAAATACATTTTTAATCTCATTTTCAGGGAGCTTTTAAATGTTGATATTGAACTGACTTCAAACAAGGAGGATTTTATTGCATTTGAAGGGATTAAATTCAGCTATGCTAAGCAACCGCTCGATAATGAACTTTTTTTTGCAGCCGGAAATTTATTGTTCGAAAGAGGCATAACAAATATTGAACTATCATTTATTGAATTTGAAGGTATGCCGGCATTTTTCCCTGTTTACATGAAAGAATCCGTAATGCCTTTCGATCCTTTTGCGGCAAGTTTTTATCTGATATCACGGTATGAAGAATATTTGCCTTACCGAAAGGATGAATATGGGCGATTCCATGCAAAGGAAAGCATTGCATACAAAAAGGGATTTCTTCAAAAACCTCTTGTAAATATCTGGGCGCTCAAAATTGGAGAAATTATAAAAGAAAGATATCCGTCAATTTCATTTCCCGGGAAAAAATACAAGTTTGTTCCAACCATTGATATTGACGCAGCATGGGCATACAGGCAGAAAGGATTGTTCAGGATAATTGGTGGTTATTTCAATTCGTTATCGGGATTCAATTTTGCAGAAATCGTTGAAAGAACTAAAGTTCTGGCAGGCTTACAAAAAGATCCGTTTGACACCTTTGGCTTTCAGTTGGAAATTCATAAAAAATATAATTTAAAACCCATTTATTTTATCCTGTTTGCCGATTATGGGTTCAACGATAAAAACATACCCGTTCAAAGCCGGAAATTTCAAACATTGATCAAATCATTAGCTGATTATGCCGAGGTTGGGATCCATCCTTCTTATGGCTCAAATTCTTATCCGAAGAAACTCAAAACAGAAGTTGAACGACTCTCGAAAGTTCTGAACAGTGAGATCACTAAAAGCCGGCAGCATTTTTTAAAAGTGTTATTGCCCACTTCCTACCGGAACCTTATCAACCTTGATATTACTGATGATTATACTATGGGATTTGCCGCTCAGCCGGGTTTCAGAGCCGGCATTTGCAATTCATTCAATTTTTATGACCTTGATTTGGATACGGAAACAAAACTCAGGGTACATCCGTTTATATTGATGGAAGGAACACTTAAAGATTATCTCGGTGTAAATGCCGATGAAGCCTTACAATATATCAAGCCATTAATTAATGAGGTTAAAGCAGCTAACGGAACTTTCATTTCATTATGGCACAATGAATCGTTGAGCAATGCCAAACGCTGGGTGGGTTGGCATAAGGTTTATGAAGACATGATAAAAGAAGCGCTACCATGATAAAATACCTCAACAATAAAGAAATTGATAAAAATAAATGGGATGCCTGCATTAAGGATTCTTTTAATGGTATAGTGTATGCAAGTTCCTGGTATCTTGATATTGTAACGGAAGATTGGGAAACCCTTGTGGAAAACGATTATGAAAGGGTTTTCCCGATGATTCCCGGAAAAAAGTGGGGTATCGAATATCTATTTCAGCCAGTATTCACTCAGCAATTAGGAGTTTTTTCCAAAAACCTTCTTACCGAAGATGTTGTTAAAAGGTTTATTAATTCTATTCCGGGAAAATTCAGATTTGCTGAAATAAATCTGAACACTTTTAATAAGGTTCATTCAAATAAATATAAAATATTCCAGTGGATTAATCACGAATTGGACCTAATCAATTCTTACGACCAGATATATAAGAATTATTCAACCAATCTGAAAAGAAACTTAAAAAAAGCTGAAAAATCAGGCATTACAATTACTAAAAATATAAAACCAGATGAGATCATCCGGATCTTCAGGGAAAACCGTGGTAAACAAATTAAAACTTTAAAGGATGAAGATTATCTGAAATTAAGACGATTATCTTACACAGGAATATATAAAGGCTTGGTTGAGACTTACGGTGCTTTTACTAAAAATAATGAGCTATGCGCAGGAGCCATTTTTTTTAAAAGTAAAAACAAAATGATCTTCCTTTTTTCCGGGCTTACACAGGAAGGCAAGGCAACAAATGCTATGGCGTTTTTAATTGACACTTTCATAAAGGAGCATTCACATCATAACCTGACACTCGATTTTGAAGGGTCGAACGACTTAAACCTGGCAAGATTCTACAAAAGTTTCGGTTCAAAAAAATGTACCTACCCGCATATTAAAATTAATAATCTTCCTTTATTTACAAAGCTAACAGTTCAATTAATTAAATGGGTTCGGAATAAATAATTAAAGCTTCGCATATTTAAAAGCAATATCCGTAAAACACACATCTCCTCTTGCAACCCTATATTTTTTTGTATTGTCTATAAAATAATTATCTGAAATTATTAGTTAGTTTAATATACTATTTAAGATTGACTTCTTATTATACGGAATCGGATAATAAAAGCAACAACATTCTTATAATAAATAATCTTAAACAACTCATTATTTGTAATTCAATTAATTGGTACAAACATTGTTAAACTGAATGTCAGTTATTAATTTCAAATTCACACTGAAGGAAAACAAAGAAGAATTATGATTGAATTTTTTGTTGGATTACCGGCTTTTAAACTAATTCAGGTAGTAATTATGAGTGGAATTAAATTTATTCTTGCTCCCCTGATCTCAATCGGCTATGGTTTTAACTATTTTCAAACGGTTATTTTTACAACAGTTGGCGGTATTCTGGGTTTCCTGTTTTTCTATTACATGAGTAAATGGATTATTAAACAATATAATAATTATAGCCCGGTTGTTTTTTCTTATTTCACCGGTGAAAAAGTTGAAACAGCAAAGAAAAAATTAAACCACGTACCCCAGGCAAAAAAAGTTTTTACAAGACGAAACAAATTGATCATTAAAATACGGAATAAATACGGTTTCTTCGGAATTATTATTCTTACACCGGTTTTACTATCAATTCCTATCGGAGCTTTCCTTGCTCAAAAATACTATTCAAAAAAACACAATATGCTGGTTTATATGAGCATTTCGCTTGTTTTGTGGTCTTTTTTTATTTCGTCAGTATTTTTTCTTTTCTAATGTTTGGGTGTAATTTTTACATCGTATAAATATTTCACATCAAATGTTCTGTTAAATATTTAATATCTTTGTTTGAAATATTCATCCAATTTAATTTATATGACAGGATTGATAGTTGAAAATATACGGATATCCCTTGAATCCATTAAAAATCATTTACTAAGGACGATTCTTACCGTGCTTATAATTGCTTTTGGGATTATGGCATTAGTTGGAATATTGACTTCCATTGATGCAATTGAATACTACCTTACCGAGAACTTTACGATGATGGGAGCAAATACCTTTACTATTAAAAACAGATCGATGAGGATACAGATTGGTAACGAGGTGCACAGAGCACGTTATTATGAGCCTATATCCTATGACGAAGCCGTATCATTTAAAGAACAATTTGATTTCCCCGCCCATACTTCAGTACATACTCGTGCAACAAGTATAGCTACCTTAAAATATGAATCGGAGAAAACTAATCCGAATATAGCTGTAGTTGGTACTGATGAAAATTTCCTTGTTACTTCCGGCAATGAACTTTCAAGAGGCAGGAATTTCACCCCCAATGAGGTGTATTATGGCGCTCATGTAACAATCATCGGAAGCGAACTGGAAAAAAAACTTTTTAAGAGTGATATAAATCCAATAGGAAAAATTATCACCATCGGGCCAGGGAAATACAGGGTAATAGGAGTTTTGGAAGAAAAAGGCTCAAGTATAGGATTTTCAGGCGACAGGAGTTGCATCCTCCCGATTAACAATGTCAGGCAGTATTTTTCAAGACCAAACAGATCTTATACAATTAATGTGATGGCAAAGGATCCTGAATTGATGGATGCTGCCATTGGTGAAGCCACCGGTTTGTTCCGTATTATCAGGGGTACTCCTTTAAGTGAAGATAATGATTTTGAGATCACCAAAAGCGACAGATTAGTGGAGATGTTTTTGGAAAATCTGAAATATATCAGATATGCCGCAGTTTTTATTGGCATTATTACTTTAATTGGTGCAGCAATAGGTTTAATGAATATTATGCTTGTATCGGTAACCGAAAGGACAAGGGAGATCGGCATTAGAAAAGCTGCCGGAGCTACAAAACGAACTATTAAAAATCAATTTTTAGCAGAGGCTATCGTCATAGCTCAAATAGGAGGAATCGTCGGGATCATTTTTGGAATTGGCATCGGAAATATTCTTTCCATGATCATTGGCAGCAGCTTTATGGTCCCCTGGGCATGGATAGTTGTGGGTGTTGTGCTTTGCTTCTTAGTCGCTGTAATATCAGGTTATTTTCCCGCTACCAAAGCCGCCAGGCTCGACCCGATTGAATCATTGAGGTATGAGTAATCTTTTCAACCTTTAGTAAGTTGCCGGAAAATATCTTCAAGGCTTTGCTCCGACTTTTGCATGGAAAGAACCGCCAGGTCATTTTTAACCGCAAATTCAAAAATATCAGAACGTACGTCTTTTCTTGTGCCGGCTTGTATTTCCCAATGGTTGCCACTTATGTTCTTAACTTTTTTTATCCCTTTGATTGATAATAAGAGTTCCTTTTTAACCGGTTTACTGAATTCAACTTTAATAACCTGAATATTTATAGATTTCCCGGCTAAGTTTTTAGTTGAGTCGTCAGCTACTATCCTGCCTTTATCAATAATAATCGCCCTGTCGCAAACGGCTTCTACTTCCTGCATGATATGTGTTGAAAGCATTACTGTTTTTTGCTTGCCGATTTCCTTTATAAGATTTCGGATTTCAAGCAACTGATTGGGATCAAGTCCCGAAGTAGGTTCATCAAGTATTAAAACATCAGGATCGTGGATTAATGCCTGGGCTAATCCCACCCTTTGCCGGAAGCCTTTTGACAGCTCCCCGATCTTTTTGTTCTGCTCTGTTTCAAGACCGGTTAATTCAATCATTTCGGCAATCCTTTTTCTTTTATTTTCAAGTTTGTAAATGCCTGCTACAAATTCAAGGTATTCAATTGCATATAAATCAGGATACAGCGGATTATTTTCAGGTAAATAGCCAACTGCCTTACGAACATTGAGCGATTGTTCGAAAATATCGAACCCATAAACTGTTACTTCGCCTGAAGTTGGCGGAATAAAGCAGGTAATAATTTTCATTATTGTGGATTTCCCTGCGCCATTCGGACCAAGTAATCCTACCACTTCGCCGGCATTTATCTGAAAAGAAACATTATCCAGTGCTTTTTGCTTGCTATATATCTTGGTTATATTTTTTACGATGATGGACATTTATTAAGCTAAATGTTATTTATTATTTTATTTATGCATTTCTTCCATGACAATGTTTGTATTTCTTTCCGCTGCCGCACGGACACGGATCATTTCTTCCCACCTTTTTCTCACGTTTAATTGGCTGTGTTTTTTGTTCCTGCTGAGTGTCGCTATGAGCCTGTGAAAGCAAATCTGTTCTTTCGGCTTTGTACCTTGACATATCAGTTCTGCGACGTGCCTGCGCCTGACGCACATCAGCCTTCTGCCCCGGTAAATTACCTTTGATAAGAAATGAATCAATTTCTTTATTAGAGCTTTGAACCATGCTTTTAAATAACTCAAACGATTCAAATTTATAAATCAATAGCGGGTCTTTCTGTTCGTAAGTTGCTGTCTGAACCGATTGTTTCAGGTCGTCCAGCTCACGAAGATGTTCCTTCCACGCATTATCAATATGACTTAACGTTACACCTT
>JADHVR010000035.1 GCA_016783885.1 Bacteroidales bacterium | reverse complement strand
AAGCCGTGTGTTTGAGGTTTTATATTCTTTGCACATATAAATTGTTTTTATGATGCAAAGATAAAACAATTACATATTACTTGTGTGATTTATTAACAATTTTTTATCCAATTGTAATCACACCAGTTTGTAACTTCAAGGACGTTATACACCGGGATTCCTGCCTTGTCGCCTTCCTGACGGCAGTCAGGGCAGACAGGTATAATCCTGTTTTTGCAACAATAGTTACCTAAATAAAATCATTCCCCCGTCAAAAACCCACACCACAGTAACATACACATCCATCCGACCACCCAATGTTAAACCAAAACCTATCAGGTTGCTTTGAACCTGTTAGATTGTTATGCCGAATCTCTTGTTCCAAATAACTTTACCCATAAAAAAAACAGTAGAAACAAATATTTTTATCTTTGTTGAATTAATATGAAACTCACTAAAGAATTACAAAAACGAATTCCATTTTTACTGAGACTGATTAGGTTTGCAAAAGTAAAACCAATTTTAGTCGAACCTGTCTGTCGCAGGTAGGGATGTACCAAATAACCAAAAGGTGCGATTACCCTCAAATATTGCAGGGTTTTTCTTACTCTTGGTGCGATTAAAAACGAGTTACCGCCAATGTTAAGAAAAATAAAAGACAAGATTGTTATTTCAAAGAAAGTTGTAAATTTGGAACATGAATACTCAAATTGATATAGAAAACAAATTGAAAGAACTAAAACCAATACTCAATCGAAAATATTACGTTGAGAGAATTGGATATTTTGGGTCATATTCACGTAATGAGCAAAATAAGGACTCAGATATTGACATTTTAGTTTATTTCCGAAAACCATTAGGCTGGGAATTTTTTGACCTTCAAGAATTACTAGAAAAAGAATTAGAACTAAAAGTTGATTTGGTTTCAGAAAATGGATTGAAAGAACAATTAAGACAAATCATTTTAAATAGTGTAAAATACGTATGACACCAATAAGTAGAGACTATAATTTGTATCTTGAAGATATGTTGACTTCAATGTTAAGAATTGAAGAATATATTGGAAAAATGGGGTTCGGAGAATTTAAAATGAATTATTTAATCGTTGATGCAATTATTCGGAATTTTGAAATTATTGGCGAAGCCTCAAAGAATGTACCTCTTGAAATAAAAAATAAATACCCTGAAATTCCTTGGAAAAAAATGTATGGATTAAGAAACCTAATTGCACATGAATACTTTGGAATAGACTATGAAATGATTTGGGAAATTTCAAAAAATAATTTACCTCAAAATTCAATTGACCTTAGAAAAATAATCGAAATGGAGAAAAGCACAAGCGGTAACAAAGGTTCATAGTGCATACCGCAATACGCTGTAAACATGAACATCCCGCACCTTGAAGTTTGTAACTTCAAGGAGATTCGACACCGGGATTCCTGCCTTGTCGGCAGACAGGTATAATCCTGTTTATTCAACAATAATTACACAAACAATCGCATTCCCCCACCAAAAACCACCACCACACTAACATACACATCCGTCCAGCCACCAAAAGTGTCCATCCATCCACCAAATATCCCCATCTAAACCACCAATGTGTTCATACAACAACCAAACACATCCATTCAACCGCCCCTGATCATCATCCACCCCCTCCAACAGTCCTTTTCCAAACTACCCTATCCTTTTCATAGTCTCCCTTTGCCTGCCGAAACTCTAATGAAAGCATGTGACTATGCTACATGGTGTCAAAATCTCCCAATTTTCATCTGTTTAAAATTTAGTAATACGATAACTATTTGCCACTCACATTTTAATTATTCCCTTGTGTGTCTCAATACAAAAAACATGAGTGTTTCATCTGTGATAATCTGTGTTTTCTGTGTGCTTCAACGAGAAAAGACCTATTTCCCTAACAACTTCCTTATTTCATTCAGCTTCATCAACGCCTCCACAGGCGTAAGAGTGTTGATATCAGTATTAAGAATATCTTCCTTAATCTGAAGCAATAATGGATCATCCAATTGTATAAAACTCAACTGAAAATTATCTTGCCCGGGTCGAATTTTTTTTGTCTGCTTCCTGAGTTCTTCACTACTATGCGATTTTTCAAGGAAAAGCAACAATTCTTTTGCCCGACCTACTACTTTTTGTGGCATACCTGCCATTCGGGCAACATGAATCCCAAAACTATGCTCACTTCCGCCCGGTACTAATTTTCTTAGAAAAATCACCTGGTTATTTATCTCTTTTATAGAAATATGGTAATTTTTTATACGAAGAAAGTTTGAAGCCATCTCATTCAATTCGTGATAATGAGTAGCAAAAAGCACTTTTGCCCTGAATAGCGGATGCTCATGAAGGTATTCGGAAATTGCCCAGGCTATTGATATTCCATCGTAAGTACTGGTGCCCCGACCTATCTCATCTAATAAAATCAAACTCCGGTTGGAAATATTATTCAGGATGCTGGAGGTTTCGTTCATTTCTACCATAAAAGTTGACTCGCCTGATGAGATGTTATCAGAAGCCCCTACCCTTGTAAATATTTTATCTGTTAATCCGATTTTAGCTACCTCAGCAGGTACGAAACTGCCGATCTGTGCCAAAAGTACAATTAATGCTGTCTGTCGTAATAATGCTGATTTTCCGGACATATTAGGTCCGGTAATAATCAAAATTTGTTGATTCTCATTATCAAGAAAAATATCATTAGGTATATAATCCTCGCCAATTGGCATTTGTGTTTCAATTACCGGGTGTCGCCCGTTCTTTATCTCAATTCTGTATGATTCATTTATCTCAGGTTTTAAATAGTTATTTTGACTGGCAACCACTGCAAGTGATAATAAAGCATCAAGCCTGCCAATGATGTGTGCATTCAACTGTATTGGCTCAATATACTCACACAAACTCAAAACCAGCTCGTTAAATAATTTTATTTCCAGCTTAAGGATTTTTTCTTCGGCACCTAAAATTTTCTGTTCATATTCTTTTAATTCTTCAGTAATATATCTTTCAGAGTTTGTCAAAGTTTGTTTGCGATGCCATGTTTCAGGAACCTTATCCTTATGTGGATTGGTTACTTCCAAATAATATCCGAATACATTATTATATCCTATTTTTAAAGATGGAATACCAGTATTTTTTATTTCTCTTTGCTGAATTTGTATAAGATAATCCTTTCCCGAATATGCAATTTGGCGAAGCTCATCTAATTCTTTTGAAACATTTTGCGCAATAGCATTTCCTTTGTTAATCAAAGCCGGAGGATCACTTTTTAATGTCTTATTAATCTGCTCCCTGATAATTGGTAAGTGATTGAGTTTTTCAGCTAATTTCTTTAATGATTCATTTTCAGCATTCAGGTAGTCATTTTTTATACGTTCAACAGCTATAAGCGCTTCTTTTATTTTGAGCACTTCACGGGGGTTTATTTTTCCAATAGCTACTTTGGAAATTAAACGTTCAAGGTCGCCTGTTGATTTAATATTTTTCTGAAGGGGTTCTATATTATTATAATTTTTAACAAAGTATTCCACAATTTCAAATCTTTCTTCAATAGGCTTTTTGTTTTTTAATGGAAGGACAATCCATCTTTTCAACAGGCGTGAACCCATTGGTGAAACTGTATTGTCGATAATATCAAGAAGAGTAACTGCATTTTCATTAGGTGAAGAAATTAATTCCAGGTTTCTGATAGTAAATTTGTCAAGCCATACATAATTGTCTTCCTCTATTCTGGATATTTTGGAAATATGGCTTATTTTTTCATGATGAGTTTCTTTTAAATAATGAAGGATAACTCCTGCAGCAATAGTTCCGGATGTAATATTCTCTACACCAAATCCTTTTAATGAGGTTGTTCCAAAGTGGTTTAATAATAAATCATCTGTAAATTCCGGTGTAAAAATCCATTCTTCAAAAGTATTTGTGAAAAACTTATCACCAAATATTTTTTTAAAATCTTCTAACTTATTTTTTTGAACAATAACTTCGCTGGGTTTAAAGCTCTGCATCAACTTATCGATATAATCATTTAAACCCTGAGTTATAAAAAACTCACCCGTTGAAACATCAAGAAAAGAGACACCCGATTTTTTTGCTGTAAAATGCACACATGCCAGGAAATTGTTTTCATTGTGATCCAGAACACTATCATTATAAGTTACGCCTGGGGTAACTAATTCGGTAACTCCGCGTTTGACTATTTTTTTAGCCAGTTTAGGGTCTTCCAACTGGTCGCAAATCGCAACACGATACCCTGCTCTTACTAATTTTGGAAGGTATGTATCGATGGAGTGGTGGGGAAACCCGGCAAGATCGACATAAGAAGCCGCACCGTTAGCCCTTTTGGTAAGAACAATTCCAAGAATTTTTGAGGCTTTTACAGCATCTTCTCCAAACGTCTCATAAAAATCTCCAACCCTGAATAGTAATAAAGCATCGGGATATTTAGCTTTAATGGTATTATATTGTTTCATTAAAGGAGTTTCCGCTATTTCTTTTTGCCTGGACATACATATAAAACTTGTCAGCAAAAATATAACTATAATCATTATATTTTATTAAAAATAATTCACAATTTATTTAATCCATTGTTAATTTTGCATTTCAAAGAAAAATAATGAGAAAATTAAAAAACAGCGAATTAAACAGGATTTCCATTGAGGAATATAAAAAATCAAAGAAACTTCCTTTTGTAATTGTTCTTGACAATATCAGAAGCCTGAATAATATTGGTTCTGTTTTCAGAACTGCCGATTCATTTCGCATTGATAAAATTCATTTATGCGGAATATCAGCCACACCTCCGCACAGGGAAATTCATAAGACAGCATTGGGGGCAACTGATTCAGTTAATTGGATTTATTTCAAAAAAACGATTGATTCAATTAAGCAATTAAAGCAACAAGGCTACTCCATAATCGCAATTGAGCAAGTTGATAAAAGTATCAGCCTCGAAGAATATACACCATCATCTTCTGATAAATTAGCCTTTGTTTTCGGAAATGAGATCAAAGGGATATCAGAAAATATTCTTGATAATATAGATATTTGTGTTGAAATACCCCAATTCGGAACTAAACATTCTTTAAATGTATCGGTAAGTGTTGGCATTGTGCTATGGCATTTATATTGCCATGGGCATAAATACTAAAAATTCATAGAAATAAAAAAGGCTGCAAATTGCAGCCTTTTTCACTTCTAAAAAATTATCACATGTATTTATTTTATTGCATTCTGGAAATCAGGGTTACTATAATAATTAATAAATTCCCTGTCCTCTATTACTACAGTCTTATAAGTGCCATCTTCAACTATTGCTTTCTTCAGATTCTCAAATACCATATTATCGTTGTTAGTTCTTGCACCTACTATTGCTTGTAAGTAATAAACTTCAGCAGATTTTTCTGCACAATTTAAGGTAGATGTTGCTGCATTATAATTACCACTTAAAGTTTGAGCTAAAGCTAAGTTGTAATCACATTTACTACCGCTAAATGAATTTATTGCCCCATTGTAATTTCCATCTGCTATTTTAACAATTCCCATATTGTAACCTACATCAACACCTTGTTTCTGGGCAGCCAGATAATTAGCCTTCGCCTTATTAAAGTCTTTCATTTTTGATGCCATTGCACCTGCATTATTAAGAACTATTCCGTTATTACCAGCTATAGTTCTCGCTTTGTTAAAATAATTATCGGCTGCATCATAGTCGCCTAATTCAATGCTTACAAAGCCGGCATTGTTGTATCCTCTCCAGTCATCGGGGTATATATCTATTACAATTTTGCAAATGTTAAGTTTAGCATTCATATCATCAGTTAATGTAACTGCGTAAAGCAATTCATTAATATTTAATGAATCCGGAGAAGATGTTGCATATTGTGCAATTTCATCATCACTTAATGAAGGTTCATAACAAATTACATTTATTTCAGACCTTCTTAATGGTGGAAGAATATCATCTTCAATCTCTTTATAGATAACGGTCATATTCCTGATCTCTTGTTCTCTTTTTGTAAGATCAGGCTGTGAATTAATGACATTTGCAATAATATTCTTATCTTTAATATCTGAAGCCTTAATTGCTTTCATAAATCCACTCCAATCCTCACCATTAGCCGAAAGATTGAAATCAATTTCTTGTTCAATATCTTCAACTTTTACACCCGGTTCTTTTGCTTTCTTTTTGATATATTTCTTATATTCGTTTTGAATATATTTATGTGCCGATTCTGACCTTCTTTGAGATAATCCCTGGTTGAATGATTCTTCTCCCTCGGGAGATGCCCATGCATTTATGTCAATATTTTTTATTTTCCAACCTCTTTTAAGAAATTCGTTCATATTATTTAACTCTTCTTTGGCTTTATCTTCTTTGTTCAACCGATAATTGAAATTTAAGTTATATCTGTTTACTATATAATATATAGTACCCATTTCAGAAACAACAATATCTCTTTCAAATCCATGAGGAGCCAATAATAAATGTTCAATATTGTCGATTCTCTTTGAAGTCATAATAAGACCGTCAGCTATTTTTCTGTCACTCATACTGAAAGGTGTCCTGCCTTTTATAGATGCCATTGGATCTACATAAAGTTCACAGATATCCATACCCGGTTCATATTTTACATAAGTTTTATATGTAAAGGAACCACCTGTAGCAGGCATAGCAATTGCTCCAGGTTTTTTATATTCATCAGCAACTTCTTCTCCCTGAAAATACATCGTTTCAAGTTGTTTGCTTTTGTCTCCGTATTTCAGAACGGGAGTAAAATCTACAACAGATTTTTTGTTAAATGATTCTGGGAAAGACCCTTTAATTTCAACAGGAATAGAATCACCATGCAAAGCAAGAATACAAGGTTCTGTTTCAATTTGCATCTTAACACCTGCTTTTCCTTTGCCAAAACTATATCCTACCCCTAAAGAAGTGAAGTAATATGCATCGTTCTTTTCACCGCTAATGTATCCGTCAAGTTTATCCGAGTCGAACCACCGGATTGTGCTTTCTAAATTTATATCCCAATGGTTATTTAGCCTGAAATCAACACCGATACCTGTAGGAATCATTGTTTCAGTAGTGTTTGGGTATTCATCAACAAGAGCATTAGTTTCTTGCCTATAGGACTTCGATGAAAAACTAACAAAACCTATTCCCACAGTACCATATATGTTAATTAACCTGGGTTTATACCCAAAAAATAAATTCGAAAAACTAAATGTAGTCCCCAGAATATAATCCATTAAATCGGTTTCAAAATACATATTCTTAGTATCAACCCCGCTTGTACCTTTCAAAGGGGCTTTGATAAAGGAGCCATATAACCCGAAAACAGGACTTAAATGTTTCCCTAACCTCAAACCAAAACCTAATGACATGTCATCCTTACCTAACATATTAAAATGATAATCCCCTGCCTGAATGTCACAATAACTTTGGGTTATGCCTCCATTTAGATTTACATACCATTGATAATAGAGCTTCCCAGTACTCTCATCTCTATTGGCGTTTTGTGCCAATAATGCACTCGGGATAGAAAAAAGGAGTGCTAATAATAAAACTGATACAATCTGATAATTTTTTTTCATAATGATTAATTTTATGCTTATAAATACTTTTCTTAAATTTTTTCCAAATATATAGCAAATTTTTTTTATTTCAAATAAAACCTGAAATTATTTTGGTCTAGTTTTAATATAATTTTTCTCAAAAGTATATAATATTTAATTATATCTGATAATTATTTTAAGAAAAATTATTTTTTATTATTTTTTAGCAATTTATCTTTTTGCGTTAATTGTTCTGATTTTCTGCTTTTTACAATAAATCCCCCTTGGTTTATTAACAATTGATATTTGAAAAAAAATTACATCAACACTATTTTTATCGGCTCAAATTGTTTGATAATTGTGTTTGTCAATTTCTTCATAATTTCCTTCCAATTTTATTTAGTGGCAGTTTATGTATAGAATACAAAGATATTCAATATTCAACTTTTAATTATCTTTTTATTCATTAAATGTAATTCTGTGTATTCCGGTAGAGTAATCTTTGTATAATAATTCGGTTATTTTAAAATAATCATCTGAATTTTTTACAAAATCAGTGTTTCCTGTATCTACGATCAGTATTCTTGTACCTTTTATTATTTTAAAATAATCTAAATAACCTGATTGAATCTTCTCTAAATAAGAGACCTTAATATTTTTCTCATACTCTCTTCCTCTTTGTAAGATATTATGCTTTAAACAGTCGATTTTAGCGAACAGAAAAATGATTAAATCGGGCTTGGGCAGCGAAGAATTGATAATTTCAAAAAGTCTTGAATATAACACAAATTCATCGTCTTGCAAGGTTTTACGAGCAAATATCAATGATTTATCAATAAAATAATCAGCAATTGTAAAAGATTTGAATAAATCGTGTGAGGCTAAATCCTCTTTTAATTGTTGAAACCTGTCAGCCAGAAATGACATCTCAAGAGGAAAAGCATATCTGTCAGGGTCATTGTAAAATTTAGGCAGAAATGAATTGTCTTCAAATCGTTCAAGGATAAGTTTTGCATTGTAATCTTTGGCAATCATTTTTGCCAGTGATGTTTTTCCTGCACCAATATTCCCTTCAATAACAATATAGTTGTATTTCATCGCTTAACACGTATTTTAATAAATCCCACATTTTCGTATAACTCCACTTTCAAATTATCTTCACATTTGTGAGCTAAAACTTCCAATCTTACTTTAAAAACAGGATGTATAATATCACCGGCAATTTCTGCCAGCGGAATTAATGCAAATCTTCTCTTGTGCAGACGGGGATGAGGTATCTGTAAATCTTCTTCATCTATTATTATATTATCGTACATCAATATATCAATATCAATTGAGCGGGACTCGTAACGAGTTGAGATTCGCTTCCTGCCAAGATTTTTCTCAATATCCAGTAATTCTTTTAATATTTCTTTTGGGCTTAATCCGGTTTCGACTATTATTACCTGGTTAAGAAAAGGCTTTTCACTTTGGAAGCCCCAGGGTTCTGTTTCATAAACGGAAGATGACTTTACAATTTTACCAATTTTTTCATCTATCATTTTAATGGCATTAGCTAATAATTGCATTCTGTTGCCAATATTACCTCCAAGTAATAATGATGTCTTACTCATACTTTCAATTAGTATTCAATTTGAAACAACAAAAATACAATTAAGAAAATATATATCAAGCTACTTGTTAATATATCCCTAAAAAAAATTTAAGGGAATAGAAACAAATCGAATTTTTCATTAATATTGCATAAAATAAAAAAATTATATGTTATGAAAGACTTTTTTAAATTTATGTTTGCCTCGATGTTGGGATTTTTCCTGATATCCATTATCTTATTCTTTATATTTATGGGAATAATGATGGCTATGCTCTCATTCGCCAAATCAGAAGAAGTAGTCGTCAATGATAAAACTTTATTACATTTAAAATTCGACTACCGTATTGAAGACAGGACATCAAAAAACCTGGTAGATTTTGGTTATGATTTTGGGTCTTTTAAAACAAATCTCGGACTTAACGGGATTTTAAAGAATCTGGAAAAAGCTAAAACGGATGACAGAATTGAAGGCATTTATCTTGACTTAATGGAAATACCTTCGGGGCTGGCAACAATTTCAGAGATAAGAAAAGCACTCGCAGATTTCAAAGAAACAGGTAAATTTATTTATGCTTATGGTGAAATGCTCACACAAAAAGCATATTATCTGGCTTCGGTAGCAGATAAAATTTACCTGAATCCGGAAGGAATAGTCGATTTCAGGGGGTTTAATGGCGAGGTTGTATTTATTAAGGGATTACTTGAAAAACTCGAAATAGAGCCGCAAATAATACGTCATGGGAAATTTAAAAGTGCAATTGAGCCTTTAATTCTCGATAAAATGAGTGAAGCAAACAAAGAACAAACCCTTGCTTTTATTTCGTCAATGTGGAAAAGTTCGATTGAGGAGATTTCTTATTCAAGAAATATTGAAGTTGAAAAATTAAATATTATAGCCGATAAATTAGAGACTCAGCAAGCAGAAGACGTTTATAAGCTGCACATCGTCGATTCATTAGTTTTTATGGATCAGTTCCTTTCGATATTGGCAGATAAACTGAACACAGAGCAAGTAAAGAAAAATAATCTGATTTCATTAAATAAATATAATAAAGCCAAAGTAAAGAAGGATAAGACAAAAAGAAGCCGAAATAAAGTTGCCGTAATCTATGCCATAGGTAGTATAGCCCAGGGGGAAGGCAGTGATCAAATGATAGGCTCCGATAAAATTGCACGGGAAATAAGAAACGCCAGGTTAGATAAATCAATCAAGGCTATTGTTTTGCGTGTAAATTCACCAGGAGGTGATGCCATTGCTTCGGATATTATTTTAAGAGAAGTTATGCTTGCAAAACAAGAAAAACCCATTGTCGTCTCGATGGGTAATGTTGCTGCCTCAGGAGGTTATTATATTTCGTGCGGCGCTGATAAAATTATTGCCGATCCAACTACAATTACAGGCTCTATCGGGGTTTTCGGATTAATACCTAACTTTCAGAAATTTTTTAATAATAAACTCGGAATAACATTTGATGAAGTGAAAACAAATGAAAATTCCGATTTCCCCTCAGTTACAAAACCCTTATCAGAATATCAGTATCACATAATACAGGTAAAAGTTGATAAGATTTATGAAACTTTTATTAATCATGTTGCAAATGGAAGAAATATGACAAATGAAGAGGTAAACGAAATTGCCCAGGGAAGAGTATGGAGTGGCGTGGATGCATTAAAGATTGGTTTGGTTGATGAATTAGGAGGTCTTGATGATGCAATACGTAAAGCAGTTGATCTGGCTGCACTTGAAGATTACAGATTAATAGAATTACCAAGACAAAAAGAACTATTCGAACAAATAATGGAAGATATTATAGGGGAAACTAAACTTAAATTTTTAGAAAAAGAATTAGGTAAGAATTACCGGTATTACAATTATATAAAGGAAGTAAATCAAATAAAAGGAGTACAGGCACGACTACCATTTGAAATCGATATTAAATAAAAACAATATCTTCAATTACTTCCACATCTATTGCTTTATTAAGCGATTTTATTAATTTATTACGAGCATACATAAGTTCATTTTTTAAAGCTGCGGAATCAAGTTTTATATAAAGGGTTTTTTTTCTGATAAACAATTTTTCCGTATGCCTCGAAATCAATTCGCCTACCACATTGTCCCATGAATTAATCAACCTGGTTTCATTTATACCATCTTTTAGTTTATAAGCTTCAAGTAGTTCTGTGATAGCTTCTTTGAGCGTTTGTTCGTTGGTGGCTTTCAAGTGTTAATATTTTAAAGCACTAAATTAATAATTATTTTCCAATTCAAAAGCTTGCCCTTCGACAATATCGAATATTTTATGATCGATTTTTACCTGCCTGAAAATATTTTCTGTCCTCTCTTTTTGAGTATCGGTAATAAAAGCCTGCCCGAAACTGTTTTCGCTTACAAGTTGAATAATTTGTTTCACTCTTGTTTCATCAAGCTTATCGAAAATATCATCGAGTAATAGTATGGGCTTGAAACCTTTAATATTTTTTGTATATTCAAATTGAGCAAGTTTAATAGCAATGATATAGGATTTTTGCTGACCCTGTGAACCGAACTTTTTAACAGGGTGACCATCGATATTCATCAGCAAATCATCTTTATGTATTCCTGCGGTTGTATATTTTGCCATCCTGTCCTTTTCAACCGAAACTGCGAGCAGTTCCTCTAATGTACGATCGTTTAGCTGGGAATCATACGATATGCTTACTTTTTCTTTCCCCTTTGTAATGAAGTTAAAATAATGCTGAAATAATGGTATAAACTCAACCAAAAATTCCTTTCTTTTTGAATGTATCTTTTCGCCAAGCTTAATCAACTGAACATCCCAGATTTCAAGGGACGTTCTGTCGAAATAATTTCGTTCGGTAAATTTTTTAAGTAAAATATTTCTCTGGAGTAAAGCTTTATTATAGTTAATCAAATCATCAAGATATATTTTATCAAATTGCGAAATTACCGAATCGATGTACTTCCGTCTCACGTCACTGCCTTCGTTTATAAGATCCCTGTCATAAGGAGATATCATTACAAGCGGGTATAAGCCGATATGGTCAGATAGCCTGTTATATTCTTTATCGTTTAATTTGAACTGTTTTTTATGGTTTCTTTTTTGAACACAGGAAACTAAATCTCCAAGGTTATGATTTTTTTGATATGTGCCATGAATAGCAAAAAAAGGGGCATCATGTTGTATATTCTGAAAATCGATAGGGTTAAAATAACTTTTACATAACGAAAGATAATGGATGGCATCAAGTATATTTGTCTTGCCTGCCCCGTTATAACCAATAAAGCAGTTTATTTTGCCTGAAAAATCAAACTTTGCTTCCTTGTAATTTTTAAAGTTTGTTAATATTAAATTTTGTAAATACATAATCCTGCTATTTCACGGGCAACATTTTCCATTAACCATTTTGGAGTGGAAGTTGCACCGCTTATTCCCACACTTTGAGCATTTTTAAACCAGTTTTTCTCCAATTCGGTTTCCGAAGAAATGTGATGGCTTCCCGGATTTACCGACTTACAAATACCATATAGATATTTTCCGTTTGAGCTTTTATAACCACTTACAAATATAACTACATCATTATTAAGGCAAAACTTTTTCAGTTGTGAAACCCGGTTAGAAACCTGTCCGCAAATAGTATTATAATATTTGAAATTACCCTGATCTGAGTTCGCACTATTAATCCTCTTCTTTATTTCCTGAACGATTGCTTTAAAATCATCAGTGCTTTTTGTTGTCTGAACAAATAATCGCAAAGGTTTTCGGTAATCTAACTTATCTATATCATCCGAACTCTCGATTACAATAGCAGTATTCGCCGTCTGTCCCTCAAGTCCGACAATCTCAGGATGATTTTTCTTTCCGAAAATGATAACCTGCCCGTTAGATTCTTTCATTTCTTTATAAGCATTTCTTATTCTTTGCTGAAGCTTTAAAACAACAGGACATGTTGCATCAATAATATTAATGTTGTTTTCTTGAGCATGTTTGTAAGTAAAAGGTGGTTCTCCATGAGCACGGATCAGGACTTTTATATTTTTAGAATTATTATATCTGTCGTAATCAATACTCAGTAAACCTATTTGTTTTAACCTGTCAATTTCTTCCTGATTATGCACAATATCTCCCAGGCAATACAATAAATCATTTTCTGCGAGTTCATTTTCAGCAAGTTTTATTGCTCTTTCCACTCCGAAACAAAAACCTGAATAAGGATCGATAGATATATTCATTAAACAAAATTCCAATTAGGCTTACAAAGATAGGTTTAATTCTTTTTTTTGTAGAAATCAGAAAGGTTAGTTGTAACAGTTATATAATTTGGGGAGCCGTTAAGATGGTATGTTGAACGTGCATAGCTAAAGTGGAATTTCGATACTCTGAATCCAAAACCCCATGAAAAGCCAACAGTTGCTGTTTTTGATGCAACTTTTAATTCCTGCCTTCGCTGGTAATTATAGCCGCCCCTTATACTAAAGTTTTTTCCTAAGAGTAATTCCCCTCCTAAAACAATATGACGCATAAAATTATCTGCAAAATCTTCAAAACCACTATCCTTAACAACTTCGCCTGATATTGGATCAGTATTCATATTATTCGAATCATCATACTTGAGGTCCCATTTTTCAAGATGATTGATCAGGATAGAATACCTGAAAGGTAAATGTTTTAATCTTTGCGACAAACCAACTTGTAATTCAAAAGGGAGGGGTTCAATATTTCCTCCATCATAAACTATAAGTTGTCTGCCAATATTCTTTGCAATAAGCGAGACTGTAAACCTCCGGTCGCGACTATTATAAGTGCCTGCAACATCAACCAAAACCCCGAAGGATTTATAACTTTCAAGCGAAGAATAAACGAATTTAAGATTAGAACCGATTGAAAAAGAAGAATCGAGTTGTCTTCCCCAACCTAAACTTAATGCATTTTCGCCTGCGTAAAAAGTTCCATAACGTTCACCTGATACCTCTGCGTAATCAAACTTGCCATAATTAATATATTGCATAGAAGCTACAAAACTTCCCAGTTTATTAAAAGTTCTTGAATATGCTGCACAACCATAGTTAATATCTGAAAAAAAATCAACATAACATACACCAAGCCGGTTATGCATTTCGGGAGAAATAATGGATGGATTTGAAGGGGCAAGCGTAATATCATTATCGCTTACTGCAAGGAAATCCCCACCCATAGCTGCAATCCTTGCTGAACTTGTCAGGTTGAGAAATTCATAAGTGTTATCACCTCCGATTTGAGCATTGATATCAGAAATAAAATAAACACTTATAAAAAATAATACGAGAATAGCTTTCTTTCTCACAAGAGTTTTTTTCAATAAAAGTGAAATTCTTTATTAGAGTTGAAAACGGAAATTTATTGAAAATATTTTTGTTGTTATGGTAAAAAAATCCGTGCGTGCGGACGAATTTTTTATTTCACTGCATCCACAATGGCTTTAAAAGCATCGGGACTATTCATCGCAAGGTCTGCTAAAGCCTTGCGATTTAACTGAATATCCTTCTTATGCAGCTTACCAATAAATTCGGAATACGACATTCCGTACTCACGAACGGCTGCATTTATTCTTTGAATCCAAAGACCTCTGAAGTTTCTCTTTTTAGTTCGTCTGTCGCGGTATGCATACACCTGGCCTTTTTCGTATGCATTTTTTGCCACCGTCCAGACATTTTTACGCCTTCCGAATTGTCCTTTTACCTTTTTAAGGATCTTTTTTTTCCTTTGTTTCGCCGCTACTGCATTTGTTGATCGTGGCATAACTTTTAATTTTTTTGCTTTAGCGCTCCGCCAGCCGGCGGAAACTTATCGGGCTAAAGGCAAGTTAAACATTAATTTAATTACTTCGCAAGCATAGCTTTAATATTACCAACATCTGCCTTGTCAACTATAGTAAAGTAACCCAGGTTACGTTTACGTTTTTTTGACTTTTTAGTCAGAATATGGCTTTTGTAAGCATGCTTCCTTTTCAGTTTTCCTGTACCGGTGAATGAAAATCTTTTCTTTGCACCGGATTTCGTCTTCATTTTTGGCATTACAATCTGATTTTATATAAGATTATTTTTTCGAGGTTAATATCATAATCATTCTTTTTCCTTCGAGTTTAGGCATTTGTTCTACCTTTCCATACTCTTCCAATTCCTGTGCGAACCTGAGTAAAATTATTTCTCCCTTATCTTTATAAATAATTGAGCGACCTTTGAAAAATACATCCACTTTAACTTTTGCTCCGTCCTGCAGGAATTTTTCTGCGTGCCTTAGCTTAAAATTAAAGTCATGGTCATCGGTATGCGGACCAAGCCTGATTTCCTTAACAACGACTTTTGCAGTCTTTGCTTTTATTTCTTTTTGCTTTTTCTTCCTTTCGTAAAGAAATTTTTTATAATCTATTACCTTACAAACAGGAGGATTAGCAGTTGGCGAAATCTCAACCAGATCAAGTTCAAGATCATCTGCCATGTTTAATGCCTCTCTGATAGAAAATATGCCACCTTCAATATTTTCTCCAACAACTCTTACCATAGGAGCCGTTATCCTTTCATTAATCCTGAATGGCTCTTCTTTCTTTCTGTAGAAGCCTCTTTTTCCCTTGTTTCTTCTATAAAATTGTTTAGCTATTTTAAGTCCTCCCTTTTGATTATTAATTATTTTCTAATTCCTTTGCTATTTCATGGTTTATTAAATCAACAAAATCAGGTAACGAAAATGTACCTTTATCTCCTTCTCCTTGCTTTCTTACAGAAACAGTATTTCTTTTTTCCTCTTTTTCACCCACAATCAGCATATACGGAATTCGCTTTAATTCAGCATCACGAATCTTCCTGCCTGTTTTTTCGCTTCTGTCATCAATTTGGGCGCGAAGTTCGGAATTATTAAGGAAATTAAAAACTTTTTCAGCATATTTTTGATATTTCTCACTGATTGGCAAAATAATAACCTGATCGGGTGTGAGCCACAACGGGAATTTTCCTAAAGTGTGCTCAATCAAAACAGCTACAAATCTTTCCATCGAACCGAATGGTGCTCTGTGTATCATAACCGGGCGATGCTTTTCATTATCGCTGCCTGTATATTCCATTTCGAATCTTTCCGGTAAATTATAATCCACCTGGATAGTACCGAGCTGCCACTTTCTGCCAAGTGCATCTTTAACCATGAAGTCCATCTTAGGGCCATAAAATGCAGCTTCGCCGTATTCGATGATTGTGTCAAGACCACTTTCTTCAGCTACTTCAAGTATAGCTTGTTCTGCCTTTTCCCAGTTTTCATCTGATCCTATATATTTTTCATGATCATCCGGGCCGCGTAATGAAATTTGTATAACAAAATCATGAAAATCCAGCGCATTAAATATCTTCATCACAATAGCCATTACACCCTTAAACTCATCCTTTACCTGATCGGGAGTACAAAAAATATGAGCATCATCCTGTGTAAAGCTCCTGACCCTTGTTAAGCCATGAAGTTCACCGCTTTGTTCATACCGATACACTGTTCCGAATTCAGCCATACGAATTGGCAATTCTTTATACGAATGGGGTTTGCTTTTGTAAATCTCACAGTGATGAGGGCAGTTCATCGGTTTAAGGAAAAATTCTTCACCTTCAATCGGTGTGGAGATAGGCTGAAATGAATCAGCACCATATTTATCGTAATGTCCGGAAATTTTGAATAATTCAACTCTTCCGATATGCGGGGTAATCACTTGCACATACCCTGCCTCTTTCTGTACTTTCTTCAGGAAATTCTCAAGTCTTTCACGAAGCTCAGCGCCTTTAGGCAGCCACAACGGCAGTCCCTGCCCGACTTTTTGCGAAAAAGTAAACAGTTCCAGTTCTTTTCCTATCCGCCTATGATCCCGTTTTTTGGCTTCTTCAAGTTTTACAAGGAACTCATCCAGTTCTTTTTTCTTTGGGAAACTGATACCGTAAATCCTTGTCAATTGCTTACGGTTTTCATCTCCCCTCCAGTATGCCCCGGCAATATTCAGCAGCTTCACTGCTTTTATTGGGCTTGTATCAGGAAGATGCGGCCCACGGCAAAGATCAACAAAATTGCCTGATTCATAAAAAGTAATATCTCCGTCTTCCAGTTCACCTATCAACTCAAGCTTGTATTCATCACCTTTATCTGTAAAATATTTAATAGCATCGGCATTAGAAACCTCTTTACGCACATATTTTTGTTTTGCCCTGGCGAATTCCAGCATTTTGTCTTCAATCTTTTTGAAATCGTTTTCCGAAATGGTTCTGTCGCCCAAGTCAATATCATAATAAAATCCGTTTTCAATATTCGGTCCAATACCGAATTTGGTACCAGGATAAAAATACTCTATGGTTTCAGCCATTAAATGCGCCGAAGAATGCCAAAAGGCAGCTTTTCCTTCATCGTCGTTCCAGGTAAACAATTGTAATGTAGCATCTTTATTTATTGGTAGTGTGGCATCAATAACTTCTCCGTTTACTTTTGCAGAAAGCACATTACGTGCAAGACCTTCGCTAATGCTTCCTGCTATTTCAAGGGCTGAAATACCTTTCTTGTATTGTTTTACAGTATTGTCGGGAAAAGTTATTTTAATCATTTTGTAATTACATTTTTAAAAATTGGGTGCAAAAGTAAATAAAAAGAATAGAAGCTTTAACAAAAAATAAGCTAAAATAAAATGGAAGGACTTATTTGTAGATGATATAGAAATAGGTTATCATAACCGCATTCCTCTGTGGATGCTGGGGTTCCTATATTAATTTATAAAAAAGATAAGAGAGAAATATTTTTACTTTTGACCCACACAAAATGAAAATGTCACAATTAGATTTCAAACTCTCCATAGCATAGGGTTTAAACCCTATGCTACGCAATGGAAAATTTGAAATTTATTATTTCGTTGATTAAAAAATATAAGAGATTTAAATAAAATCGCTGATAATTATCGTGATTAACCTTACAACCTTAGCCTTAGCCTTAGCCTTAGCCTCAGCCTCAGCCTAAATTTTTAATAATGCTCATATACCTTGTCGTTAAAATAGATCATTGTTTTGTTTATTCCTTCAACATAAATAATCAAATTACGTATCAGTTCAAGTTCTGCAACCTTTTCATAGCTGATGGTTATAGGTTCGCAAAATTGAAATGCTTTAACAAAGCTGCTTTGATCAAGATAGGCGATAGTATTATAGTCGATTTTGTAAGATTGGGGAATATATCTTTCAACAACATAAACCTGACCATTACAGTATGTTTTAAAAAATCCCTGTTCTTCATAAACTATAGTATAATCAACTACATTGTAAAACTCAGGCTCGAAATTGCTAATTGTAATTACCTTACCATTTTTAAAATATTTTAACTTACCCATACTATCAACGTAATACATCATTTCATCTCCTACATGGAAAGATTTCGGTTTAAACGTTTCAATATTATACACTTCTCCTCTATAAAACACTTTGAATTCCTGGTCAGGGACGTCAATATAAGCTACAATATCACGTCCTGCTTCAAATATCATATTTTCAACAAATTGATCAAGAACATATACTTCACCAAGATAAAATACTTTAAATTCTTGTGTTGAGCTTCTTACATAAGCAATTGTATTGTCCCCGGTTTTAAATTCTTTAATCGGATTATAGATAAGTCCGTCTTCCAGTGTAATAATCTCACCGTTATAGTAAACCCGGATGGTCTGGTCAATTCTGTTATGCCATGCGATAAGGCTGTCCTGAACAATGTACCCGTCGCATTGGGTGCTTAATACTTTTGTTTTGCCGTTATCATAAACATTTATTTGCTCATATACCGAGTATCCAAGCAAATAATCCGTGGCTGTAAACTTAATAGGGTTACCGCTCATCAGGGTCTCCACTTTCTCGTTTCGGTATATTTTCAGGTTGCTTGCATTGTCAATATAAGCGATTAAAATTCCTCCAACCTGGTACTCCTGTATTTCAAGGTATTCCAGTTGCGTAAATGTACCTGCATCAAAAGCCCAAAAATGTTTCAGATAATCGTTAAACGCTGCCAGATACTGTGATGTAGCCGTGAAATGAAATAATAATAATGCTAATGGAATTAATATTTTTTTCATAATAATTAATGTTTAGTAATGATTTATCAATTAGAGTCAAGAACCAAGTGCTTTTTATTCAGACTCAATGATATTTTATAAAGCTCAAAATTAATTAAATAATTATTATTAAAATTCTGTTGTTAAGTGGCAATATAAATCGAGCAGATAGGGGGATTACTCCCCCGCCCTCTGACACCAACCGGAATAAAAATTTTCGAACAAGGGTTAGGGTCATTTCGATATTTCGCGAAATGAAAGAACCCAACGGGCTGGAGAGACTAATAAATTGGAATATCCAAGGAACGAAAGTCCTTAGAGAGAAATATTTTTATGAGGTTAACTTTGCCCAGGAAATTAGTGAGTATACGGTAATAATAGTCTATTGCAAGCAAAAAGCCCCGGTGATTAAATCGCCGGGGCTTTTGGTAGTGTTAAATAAACTGTGTTAGGGGTTAAATGTACGCCCTTCGCGCTGTGCGCTTACGACGCGCTCTAATCCTTTATGCACCGTACACTGTAACCATTTACCTTATATGTCTTATTGCGGTATGCTTGATCTTCCCACATGTTCAGGTCGATATACCACGCTTTTTGCGCATTGTATACGGTCGAAGACCAGAATGCGGTAGACTGTCCCAGACTTGTGAAGACCCCTATGCGTTTGCCGCTTGGCAGAGCAGTAAACCCATACGGATCAGTAGGGCTCCCTACTGGCCATCCAGAAGCTGATTTCAGATTTAATCCACAATCTATTCCAAGCAATCCGGTTGTGTTGCACAAAAATGTTCCTGCATCAACATAGTTTAAAAGGGTACACCATTCGGCATCTGAGGGCAAATGCCAGCCCGGAGGGCATATTCCCGGGGTACCCTCAGTAGTGATATATTGCATTATTTCGTCCCATTGATAAAGTCCCCCATATATAGTGCAACTGTCTGGCTCGTTGTTGTAACAGTACTTTTCAATAGTGTCGTTATTGGTTTGGTTACCAGGGCTGTTTATCATTATACCGGTATTCAGGTTTTCAGCCATCCAGCACTGTGATCCTATCTCTACGGTATTGTAATTGTTGTTATCACCATCGGTTATAGAAGAAACACCACAGAGAAACGGTATAATAGTATCACCTATATTCCAAATAGAAATCCATTTATTGCCATTAAATCCATAAAAATCAGAAGAATCAGTGTTGAAAACCAGCAACCCTGCGGCAGGGGTTGGAATCATTATCATCTGGTAGGTGTTCATCCTTGGAGGTAAAAATCCTTTCGAGTTGCTATTCAAATCAAGTATTGCTGTTTCATCAGGGTTTTCTGTTCCCACACCAACATTTCCTGTTACATCATCCACATAAATACGTGTTGTGCCGCCAGTTTGCAATAACAAAGGAGAATTACTTGAGAAGGCTTCAGCAAACATTGTATCGGCTTTAGCGTTGCCGTTAACTTCTAATTTCTCAGATGGGCTACTTATTTCCACGCCAAGACTTCCGTTTACCACAAGAATGTCATTATCAAACTCACCATAAATTAAAGGAGTTGAAGAGTTTGAGTTTTCGATATAGAGTTTATTGTCGGTGGTATCATTGAATCCTGCCTGGTAGCCCAGGAATACATTTCCTGATTTATTGTGGGCTCCTGTTCCCAGACCGGCTTGAAATCCTATGATCGTATTATTTGAGCCTTCCTGGTTCCAATAATTTGCGGCATATCCAATTGCTGTGTTCTTATCTCCTGTCGTATTATTTCGTAAAGACTGGTATCCATTTGCTGTGTTATAAATTCCAATCGTATTATAGAATAAAGCCTGGAATCCGATTGCATTGTTATGGTATCCTGTCGTATCATTCTTTAAAGCCTGGTATCCAATTGCTGTGTTCCTATCTCCCTCCGTGTTGGAAAATAAAGCCTGGTATCCATTTGCTGTGTTCATATAACCTTCCGTATTGGAATATAAAGTCTGGAATCCATTTGCCGTGTTATTATATCCTGAAGTGTTTGCGTTAAGTGCACTATCCCCAACTGCAACATTTCGGTTATTTGTTCCATCGTCATTAGCTCCTGCAGCATTACCAAGAAAAACACTATTACCTATGGTTCGGCCATCCGACAGGTCATTAATTTGAAAAGCTCCTACAATATCATCATTCCAAGTCAGAACGCCGTTTCCGTCAGTTTTCAATACTTGTTCATTTGTACCATCTGATAAAGGAAAATGAAAGGCGTTGTTCACATCAAGTGTGCCATTGATCCTTAATGTATCATTCGCAAAGTCGCCCCAAATTAAAGGTATTCCTGAAGAATTTTCAATATAAAGTATATCGCTTCCTGTTTCCCAATACCCTGCCTGGTATCCCAAAAAAACATTTCCTGATTTGTTGTGGGTTGTGGCACCATGGCCTGCACCGTATCCAACTATCGTATTATTTGAACCTTCCACGTTTAACTGTTCTGCATAAGTTCCTAATACTGTATTATAATTTCCAATCGTATTTGAAAATAAAGTATAGTATCCAATTGCCGTGTTCCTGATTCCTGATATATTGGAATATAAAGCCATACATCCTTTTGCAGTGTTTTGGTATCCTGTTTTATTTTTGAATAAAGCAGCCATTCCATTTGCTGTGTTCTCAATTCCTGAAGTATTATAAGATAAGGCGTTATTTCCAATTGCTGTGTTATTATATCCTGAGTTATTGTCAATTAATGCATTGTATCCAATTGCTGTGTTATTACCTCCTGTATTTGATTTAAGTGCATTAATACCAACTGCAACGTTGAAGTTTCCATTATCATTAATTCCTGCGCCTGAACCAAGAAAAACGCTGTTGCCCAGGGTTCTCCCGTCAGTGAGTTCGTTAATTTCAGTTGCTCCTGCATTTCCGGTTGATTCGGAGTATAAGGAATAAGGCACACTTAATAATTGAGAGGTTCCCATTAACTGGTAATTTGTTCCACCGGTTGCATCCATTTCAATTTGTAAAAAATAACTATCGCCTCCCCAATCAATATCAGCAAACACGCCAGTAACCACTGTACCAGTTCCTATTTCCAGGTTAACCAATCCAAATTCGTTGGTAACAGCATTGTGTGTTTCTGTATAAACAGACGGACCCCCTGCACTTCCCTGTAAAATACTAATCTGAAATGAAACATTTTGATTAGCCAGTACATTCCCTGCATTATCCCGGGCTACTGCCTGGTATTTAAAGGCTTGTGGAGCCTGTGCTAAAACTGTTATGGCTATGGTTATCATAACCAAAGAAAGTGTAAACTTTTTCATAGCTCTTGTTTTTAATTAATTAATAATTTAATTTGCTGGCGTAATAGGGTATAAATATACAAAATTATTTTATATTTGATTGAGTTGCGGTTTTAGTTCATTACTGCCTGGTTGTTTTATAATGGAAATAATGGCTCCAATCCTGGGTCAATTCAAGAATTACAAATAAGATATTTAGCAAAATATTTTCCTGTTGGTGATAACACCAACAGGGGGCAGGGGGGGGGTTTATAATATCGAATGAAATAATGATCGATCATTTGTCGTACTTTTACATATCAAATAAACGCATAATGGATAAAATGGATAAACTTACCGCACTTGCTTACTTAGTTAACAACAATCCGGTATGCAATGATTGCGCACGGGGTAACCTTGAGCAAATCAGGTTAGCAGCCGGTCTTTACCAGTTGGTTAAAGATGTCCTGTCGTCTGATAATAAACTATACGAGCAGCAAGAACTGGATACGAAGGTTTTACAAGCCACTACATTTTGATTTTTTAAAAATTAATCCTTTTACCTGCTGAGTTTCCAGTAGCAGGTAGCAATATAAGTTACGATTAATAACTGACTATCTTTTTCCAATTCCTCAATCCGTGTTTTCAGTTCTTCTAACGTATCCTAATCCAACTGTTTCCACACTCCACCCAGTTTACAATAAATATGGTGAGTATCACTAACAAAGAGTTCCCCCTCTACAGCATTGAGAGGGAAAGAAGAGCGTGGGGGCAAAATCAGCACATCGTTTATGGTTACTTTATCCGTAGAAAAGTCACCGTAAATTAAAGGTGTTGTAGAAGATGAGTTATCAATATAGAGCTTATTATCTCCAGATTGTCCGTACCCAGCCCTATATCCCAGGCATACACTTCCTGATTTATTTGCTCCCCCCGAGAAGAGACCAGCTTGATATCCTATGGCTGTATTATTATTTCCTGTCATATTGGAAGATAAAGCCATGGTTCCAATTCCTGTGTTATAACTTCCTGTAGTATTCAGGTCTAAAGAATTGCGTCCATTTGCTGTGTTCGAAATTCCTGTTTCATTATCTGCTAAAGCAAAGCCTCCAATTGCTGTGTTATTATATCCTGTTTCATTATCTGCCAAAGCAAAGCCTCCAATTGCTGTGTTCCCATTTCCTTCATTATGATATAAAGCTCTGGTTCCAATTGCTGTGTTCCCATTTCCTTCCGTATTTAAAAATAAAGCCTTGCTACCAATTGCTGTACAGTAATGTCCTGAAGTGTTTGCGTTAAGTGCGCTATCCCCGACTGCAACATTTTGGTTAATTGTTCCATCGTCATTAGCTCCTGCAGCTGAGCCAAGAAAAACGCTGGTGGCAACTGTTTTTCCGTCAGTAAGGTCGTTAATTTCTGTTGCTCCTCCGTCGTTATTCCAACTTAGAACTCCACTTCCGTCGGTTTGCAATACCTGTCCGCTTATACCATCCGTGGTTGGAAATTGATAAGCATCATTTATATCAAAGGTTCCGTTTACTCTTAACAGGTCATTATCAAACTCACCATAAATCAGCGGAGTTGAAGAAGCTGAGTTTTGGATATATAGTTTATTGTCGGTGGTATCATTGTATCCTGCCTGATATCCCAGGAATACATTTCCGGATTTATTGTGGAGTGATGTTCCCAGGCCGGCTTGAAATCCTATGATCGTATTATTTGAGCCTTCCTGGTTCCAGTAATTTGCGGCATATCCAATTGCTGTGTTCTTATCTCCTGTCGTATTATTACGTAAAGACTGGTATCCATTTGCTGTGTTATAATTTCCAATCGTATTGTAGTATAAAGTCTGAAATCCATTTGCTGTATTCCAGGATCCTGAAATGTTTGCGTTAAGTGCATCCCTCCCGACTGCAACATTTCGGTTATCTGTGCCATCGTCATTTGCTCCTGCACCTGATCCAAGAAAAACACTGTTGCCTATTGTTCTTCCGTCACTTAGGCCGTTAATTGAAGTTGCACCGGCATCATTATTCCAACTTAGAACCCCGCTTCCGTTAGTTTGCAATACCTGTCCGCTTGTACCATCTGATAATGGAAAATGATAGGCGTTGTTTATGTCAAATGTTCCATTGATTCTTAATGTATCATTAGCAAAATCGCCCCAAATTAGCGGTGTTGAAGAACTTGAGTTTTCGATATAGAGTTTATTGTCAGTGGTATCATTGTATCCTGCCTGAAATCCCAAAAATACATTTCCGGATTTATTATGGACTGATGTTCCCATGCCGGCTTCATGTCCTATAATAGTATTATTTGAACCTTCCTGGTTATAAAAATTTGCGGCATATCCGATTCCTATGTTATAATTTCCTGTCGTATTAAAACCTAAAGCCCGTGATCCATTTGCTGTGTTATAATTTCCTGTCGTATTACCTAATAAAGCATAGAATCCATTTGCTATGTTAAAATCTCCTGTCGTATTTAAACCTAAAGCCCCGGTTCCAGTTGCTGTGTTATAGTTTCCTGTTGTATTGTTATATAAAGCCTGGTGTCCAGTTGCTGTGTTACTCTGTCCTGTCGTATCATAATATAAAGCCCGGTATCCAGTTGCTGTGTTCCTATTTCCTGAAGTGTTTTCGGTAAGTGCATCAATACCAACTGCAACATTTTGGTTATCCGTTCCATCATCATTAGCTCCTGCACCTGAACCAAGAAAAACGCTGTTGCCCAGGGTTTTTGCGTCTAACAAATCATCAATACCAAAGTTTAAAAAGGAACCAGTGACATCCAGATCCCCATTTATACGCACAAGGTCATTATCAAACTCACCATAAATTAAAGGGTTTGAAGATAGCGAGTTTTCAATATAAAGTTTGTTGTCTGTTGTATCATTGTAACCTGCCTGGAAGCCCAGGAATACATTTCCTGATTTATTGTGGAATACTGTTCCCAGGCCGGCTTGATATCCTATGATCGTATTATTTGAGCCTTCCTGGTTATAGTAATTTGCGGCATATCCAAATGCTGTGTTTTTAGTTCCTGTTGTATTAGAACGTAAAGACTGGCATCCATTTGCTGTGTTATGATTTCCAATCGTATTGAAGTATAAAGCCTGGAATCCATTTGCAGTGTTATTATTTCCTGTCATATTATCATGTAATGCCGAGTGTCCATTTGCTGTGTTCCTTTCTCCTTCCGTATTACTATATAAAGCCTGGTATCCATTTGCTGTGTTATTATTTCCTGTCGTATTGAGGAATAATGCCCGGAATCCATTTGCTGTATTCCAGGCTCCTGAAGTGTTTGTATTAAGTGCATCTATGCCCACTGCAACATTTCGGTTATCTGAGCCATCGTCATTTGCTCCTGCACCTGAGCCAAGAAAAACGCAGTTGCCCTGGGTTCTTCCGTCAGTGAGATCGTTAATTTCAGTTGCTCCTGCATCGTTATTCCAACTTAAAACCCCACTTCCGTCAGTTTGCAATACCTGTCCGGAGGTGCCATCAATAGCCGGAAAACAGTATGCCCCTGCAATATCCAGTATTCCGGCAGGAGTTGATGTGCCAATCCCAATAAAATTATTATCTGAAATGCTTAAAGCCGCCACTCCACCCCACTTTCGTATATCAAACCGATTGTTATCTGATGCTGCAACCAGCTCCCAATCTGAAATTGTATTGTACAAATCTAAAATTGCCTCACCTCCGTCCATGCGGGTGAGGTATGTATAACCATCCACAGTAAAAGTTCCTCTTACATCAAGTTTGGCCCATGAATGAGGATTATCTGTCCCTATCCCCACATTTCCATTTGTAAAATACAAATCATCGTTGTTTTTTCTCCAACGTGAAGTGTCGCCGGTTGATTCGGAATATAAGGAATAAGGCACTGAAAGCAGCTGCGTAGTGCCCATGGAGGTAAATGTGTATCCTCCTGCCGGATCCAGTTCTACTTCAAGGAATTTTTCCCCGGTACTCCAGTCAATTTCTGCCAAAGAACCGATTTCCGGTTCCCCGTTTCCAATTTCAAGGTTCACTAATCCAAATTCATTGGTAATTGCTTCGTGTGTTTCCAGAAAAATTACGGTACCACTTGCGCTTCCCTGTAAGATGCTAAATCGGAAAGTAACATTTTGATTATCCAGCACATTCCCTGCATTATCCCTGGCAACTGCCTGGTATTTGAAGGCTTGTGGGGATTGTGCTAAAACTGTTATGGCTATGGTTATCATAACCATAGAAAGTGTAATTTTTTTCATAGCTCTTGTTTTTAATTAATAAATTTGTTTGCTGGCGTAATAGGGCATAAATATACAAAATATATATTATATTTAAGATGTGTTATGTTTTATTTTCTTTCTGTCGGAAAACTGCCGGGCAAAAAAAGTGTGACTCAAAATTACAGGCATATCCAAATAATATTAAAAAGAAAACTGAACATTTTACTGTTGGTGGGAACGCCAACAGGAGGTATGGTTGTACCTATATTGTACCTAATATAGATAAAAAGCTCATATCTTTCACATATACAGGCTTATATAATTATATTTTGTGAACCCGAAGGGACTCGAACCCCCAACCTCCTGATCCGTAGTCAGGTGCACTATCCAATTATGCTACGGGTCCTTTTTATTTACGATTTTACCCGCCCGTCCTTACGGCCAGTCGGGCGGGGATTTTAGATTTTTTTAAGATAAATTTAAAATTGTATTTCACTGCAAAATTATAAAATATTATTATCAAAGTGGATGTAATAACCTGAAATAATCTAATTTTGTTTCAAACCCGTAGAAAACAGGTTTTATAAGCGGATCATAAGTAATGTAATGAGTATCAGCATACTTATACACTGTAATCTTTGCAAATTCCTTTTCAACGGGTTTAACTGAAATTATCATAATGATTGAGAATTTGAAAATTCCTTTTACTATACCTGAAGAAGTTACCGGGATTATTGAAAAATATTATCCGAAGGACTCAAGAGCATATTTATATTATTTCACTCATAGTGTAAAAGTTACGGAACTCTCCCTGAAAATAGGCGAACACAACAGGAACCTTGGTTTGAATATGGATTTTATTTTAAAAGGGGCAATGCTTCATGATATTGGAATAATAAAAACCGATGCACCTGAAATAGGTTGTTTTGGTGAGTATCCTTACATTGCCCATACATACTTAGGCAGGGAAATCCTTGAAAAAGAAGGTTTGCCTGAGATTGCCCCAATTTGTGAAAGACATGTCGGAGTAGGACTATCTGCAGAAGACATCATAAATTCAAATATGCCCCTACCCCACCGGGATATGTTACCTGTAACTTATGAAGAAAAAATAATTTGTTATGCGGATAAGTTTTACTCAAAATCGGATAAACATCTCACTGTTCCAAAGCCTCCGGAAAAAATACGAAAAAAAATCCTGAAATACGGAGAGGATAAATTGCAGATGTTTGAAGAATTTGTTGACCTTTTCGGAATCGATTATATTTATAAAATATAGATTCATACAGTCTTGAAAAAAATATATAAGATATCAATAATTGCCATTGCCTTTATAGCGCTGGTTCTCCTTGCTTTCAATTTGTTTTTTGGATATTTGATCAAATTGCAGGTTGCTAATTTAAGCAAAGACAAAATCCACCTCGAATACAAAAAAGCCGGCGCCAACATTTTTATAGGATCAGTCGAATTTACTGATGTCGTATTAAAATTTAATGAGGTTTCTATTGATACTTCTTCGAGCATATATATCAGGAGTCTGTCTTTTTCTGAGCTTAGTATCGACCGGATAAATTTGATTGAGTTGTTTTTTAATAAAAATTTTAAAGTGCAAAAAATCAAACTATTTAACCCCGAAATCGAACTAAAAAAAGATACGATTATTCAGAAAAAAGATTTCTTTTCAAAAGTTCTTACTCCGGAAGTAATAAAAAAGAAAAGCCAATCCAGTCCGTTTTCATTTGATATTGAAGAACTCGAAATCAAATACGGGGCTTTTCAGTATTTGGAAGGAGATGATACGGAAATCAGCTTCGACAAGATCAATATCCTCATCCGTGATCTTCAATTATCTGACCTGGCACAGTTAAAAATTGAAAAAAATGACCTTGATGCACATTTCCGGCTTGATGTGAACCTGTATAACCATAAGCAAAAAATCAATAAAGAATATTATCTCACTATCGATTCAATTGTTTATCATTCGGAAGCAAGGAAGTTTATGACCGGAGGCATCTCATTTTTACCGGTAGAAAATGTCGATTTTGAAGCCCGCCCTGTTTATTCTGCAAAGACAGATAAGATAATTATTAGTGGATTCGCGCTGAAAGAATTTATTGCTAACAAGGATCTAAAGTTCGAAAAAATATTAATCTCCGACACTAAGTTTATAGAAACCAAGTATCAATTCATAAAAAAAACTAATGATTCAATAGAAACCGCCTCAAAAACAGATGTCCTTTTTAATATGATTAAGGAATTTTATACTGACACTTTTCAGTTAGAAAAAATATACTGCCTTTCCATAAATAAGGAGATTGATACAATATTATATATAGATAATGCAAATGTACTGCTGTTAGATGTTTCTGTTGATTCCTCGTTTATTTCCGGTGCGAAATACCTGACGCTTACTGAAAACTCATCTGTTACTACGGGCAGGTTGAAATTGCATCTGACAGAACCGGAAATTGACTTTCAATGCGATAGCTTTGTTTATTCCGGACCTGAACAACTACAATATTTAAAAGATATTCGATTTAAATATTCTTGTTTATCGAAAAATGGCGACAAGCAGGAAATATGTATGGACATACTTGTTAATTCATTGGTTTTAAATGGTCTGAACACAAAAGAATTGATTAATTCGCAAGTTGCTGACTTTTCTTTGTTTGTGAAAAATCCGAATGTAAAAATTTACGACCCTGATCTTTTTAAATTTAAAAATCATAAAAAAAAGAAGTTTGATTTGCCTGATAAAATTGTGCTGAATGAATTTGTGCTGGAAAATGGGTCATTTTATCTATTTAACCTTTCAGAAGAAATGTTTGCGATTAATGATCTGAATTTTTCATCTGTTGATCTTGAGATAAAAACGGACTTAAATAAACAAAAAAACTATTTTGAATATCAGTCATTCGAAACGAGTTTTAATGATTTAAAATTCATATCGGCTGATAAATCAACGAAATTTGACATTGAGGATGTTCTTTTAAAAAACCATTCTCTTTCCCTTCACAACCTGACCTTTTCAAAAAATAAGTTAGAGAAGATATCAAGCGAAGAAGGAGTAAAATACAAAATAGATACAAGCAAGCTGGAAATTAAAAAACTGTTTATTAATCAGTTTGATATCCAAAAAGTGATAAACCAGCGTGAATTTATTGCTGAAGATTTATTAATTGAGAAACCTCAATATTATCAGTTTGCAAATGCCATTAACACGATTAAGGATGATAGTACTACACATAAGTTTTCTATCGAAAAACTAAATAATGAACTGGGTCGGTATTTGAAAAAACTAAATATTGCCAAACTTAACCTGAGTAATGGAAATTTTATTTACAGAACAGCGAATGATATTACTGTTTACCGATCGGGTTATGATCTGCAAATAAACGATCTTCAATTTGGAGTGGAGGATCAGGAATCAGGAAGACATGATATATCACCCGGTTTTTTGCATTTAAACCTGTTTGATACCAAATTATCTTCTAACAGTATTTATCTCACCTCTGACAGTATTCTTTACAATACACTTGATAATAACGTAACTCTGAAAAATTTAATTGTAAGAAACAGCGATAGGATTTCAGTGATTAGCAAGAACCAAAAATCAGTAAAATATGAAGTTAGATTACCGCTTATAAATTTATATCAGCTTGATCCGGAACCTGAATCAGGAGCGCCTGTAAGTTTTCAATCGGTTGATATTACTTCTCCTCATATTTTTGTCGGGATTCCGCAAAAAAGAAAGAATAAAAATGAAAAGGCGAAGAATATTAATTTACCAACCGGTTTAATTACAGACTATATAAATATCGAGGACGGCAAAATCCGGATTTATCTGTGTATAGAAAATGACACTCTTAAATTAAATGCCAATGAGTTTAATTTTTCGTGGCATAAACATCCCGAAATAAAGAGTAGCAGCGAAGTAGGTTTAAATAATGATGATCTGATGGATAAACTGAACTTCATGTTTTCGGGAATATCAGCTACTAAAAAAAATATGACTGCAAGCATCAACAGTATTGATTTTAATAACCTTTACGGCAAGATATCAGTGAATAAAATTGAACAGGCATTTTATTCCGGTACCGGTTCAAATAAAGAAACGAAAAACAAATTTCTTATAGAGAAGGTAGTAATTGATCAGCCCCAGCTTATAACAAAGGACGGCAACTTAGTGAATTTGAAAATTTCAAAAATAGATATACCTGATGTTGATATTAACCTTGTTTCAGACAAAAAAAAGCCTGCCACCCGAAAGCATCTTAACTTAAATGATACTTCATTAAAAAAGCTGTTTAACCGCATTGAATATGTACAGATTGATTCAACAATAATTGACAATATCCATATCCGGCATACAACACAGACCGATACAATTCAAAAACATTTCGATATAAACAGAATCTCGTTTTTTATGGATGGGTTCAGGCTTGATTCTTCTTTGTTCGATTCCCGAAAAACTTCTTTTGCAAAAGATATTATTATACGTCTTCACGACAGGGAAATAATTACTAAAGACAGCATGTATCTGATGAAGACTAACAATTTAACTTATGATTACAATTTGGATAAAATCGTTCTTGATTCTGTTGAAATAGTTCCCCGCTATGCCAATAAGCAGTTTTTTGACAAAGCAAAATATCAGACAGACAGGATCGAGTTTCGTGGAAAGAACATTACTATTGACGGAATTAATATCCGGTCATTGTTAGAGGACAGTCTTTATCACTTAGATAAAATCACCTTAAATCAGTTCAGGCTTTATGATTACCGCGATAAAAAATATCCTCTGAAACCAGGTATATATAAAAAAATGCCTCAACAAATATTAAATGATTTGCCTGCCATCTTAATGATTGACACGATTCAGGTTAACGATTCCTATATACTTTACGGAGAATATGTGGATAAGTCTTCCAAACCGGGAGAAATTTATTTTGATGATTTTAATGCTTCCATATATAATCTTTCGAATGTTTTCAAGGTTAAAGACACCAACTATGTGATGAAGGCAGTGGTAAATTCCAAAATAATGAATGATGCGGATATGACGGTTGAATTATATTTCCCATTGAGCAAATCAGCCGATTATTTCCGGTTCAATGGTAAAGTGGAAAACCTTGATCTGACCAAATTTAATTCGATGACGGAAAATTTATTCGGTATTTCTATTGTAAAAGGTAATGGGAGACTTGATATCCCTTCAATCACAGGGAACAATAAACATTCAGAGGGCGAACTGACTTTGAGATATAAACGCTTCAAACTGGCGCTGTACAGCCGGAAAAAAGTTAGACTGCACAAAGGTATCGGCAGTGAGTTTATAGATTTAATGTTAAACGATATTTTAATAAAATCCAATAATCCTGAATTCTTAGGTAAAATAAGGAAGGGAGAGGTTTATTTTAACAGGGACACTAAAAAATCTATCCTGAATTATATATGGAAAAGCGTAATGAGCGGTACTTTGTCCACCATGGGTTTTAATACAAAAGAACAGCGGAAGGAAAAAAAGAAATAATAAAAACAGAACGGTTCGAATATGTGGCGTTTGGCATTTCAACGCTCATCGCTTTCATTTTACTGTAAATATTATTTATTGCTATCATCTTCATATTTAACACTATCTACCAAATGACCTATATTTTTTGTTATGCTTTGGTGCTTTTTGTCCAGTCTTCAATCTTAATGTTTTTAATTCTTTCAAGGTGTTTATAATTATTTGTTACCAATATCATCTCATTTGAAACAGATGTAACACCAATCAATAAATCAAAATCATCAATGATGTTTCCTTCTTTTCTCAGTCTGGACTTTTCTTTTGCATATAAATCAAACGAATTAAAAATTGGAACAATCTTTATATTAGCAATAAATTTGTTTAAGGCAAGTTGATTTTTCTTTTTATGTTCACTATTTTCTACTCCGAATTTTAACTCTGCAAGTGTAATTTCAGAAATATAACAGTTCTCATCACCCACTTGTTTAATCTTGTTATTAAGTTCAAACAATCCATTCAAATAAAAAATACAAATATTTGTATCCAATAGATATTTTTTCATTATAAAGCTTCTGTTTGACGATTAAAATTTCGACTTTCACGAAGTTCCTTAATTATTTCTTCTGCTGATTTAGTAGATTTCCAACTACCAAACGCTTCCTGTAATGAATTTTCTTTTCTTGATAAATCAACCTTTAATGTTTTAGTTAATCTTTCAATCAAATCCAACTTAATTTCAGGACTTAAATTTTTTAATAAGCCAAAATAACTGTCAATCAATGCTGTATTTATATTTGTAGATTCCATATTACAAAGGTAGTAAAATTTTTTATTTCTATTTTATATGAGATGTTGTTTTTCTTGTATAAAGCCTAACTCGGTTATATAGGTAACTCCACATTTTTATTACAATTTATTTAATTCACTAATAGCCAATTATAAATCTGTGTTTAACCGGTTAATTTTGTTTCGATTATATAAAAGCACAGCGGGAACCTCATCTTGCGATAAGATTCCCGCTCACTTTGCAATCACCGTAGTGGTTGTTCCGTGCCAAGTTACGGTTATTATGATTTGCTCTTTCCGGGTTAGCCCTTTCGGGCTTGCCTTTTGAGAGCCTGATTCAGTTCCGTTGAGCCGTTGCCGGCTTTCCTTTCCTGAATCGCAGCTTTTCATGCTCCCTGTGAATCGATTTCCTTGCGGATTTCGTTTCGCAGTTCGGAATCGGTCTGTTAAACCGTTGCCGGTTTAAGTTTTTCGATCCCCTGACCCTTTCAGGCTGACTTGCAATTGTTCCCCTCCGAAGAGCTTTACTTTTGCGAGTCTGAATCGTTTGAAGAAGGGTCTTGCGATCTTTCTTCTTGCGAACCACTTGATTTCAAGGCTGACTTACATCGGGCTGACAACCTAATGCCCTTCCTTTCAGTATGTCCGGGATAATTCCTGTTCTGCCGTTGCCGGTTTTCCTTTCCTTAACCCCTGGCGTTCCAAGCTAATCTTTTATCTCTCACTTGGTGAACCAAAATTACAATATCCGGTATCCCGAAGTCAAGTTTTTTTTCTTGTTTATATTCACATGTTTTAAACAAGAGTTATTAACAATTGTTAATAACTAAATTAACATTCATGTATTCAATTTTTTAATTTAAATATTAGCCTATTCCACATAACCGTTTTTTGTTACTTTTGGTCAATCCAATTACAACAAAGATGATTTAGTTATGAAAAATTTTGTTAGAATAGTTTTATCACTTCTTTTTTTCTTATCGTTTTTGAGTGGCAGTTCAAAAGAAGTGAGTAAAAGTAAGGCGAAAATAGTCGCTGGAAATTTTTTCTCAGAGAGAAAAACAATATCTACTTTGAAGATTGTTTTCGGAGAAGATTTTACAATAACACAAAATAATTTTCCGATTTTTTATGTATTTAATATTAATGATGGTTTTATCATTATTTCAGCCGATGATGCTGTTTATCCTGTGCCTGGATATTCTTTTGAAGGAAATTATTCAGGGGAGAATTTTCCACCGGCTTATAAAGCATGGATAAAAAGCTATGAAGATCAAATAGCTTATGCAATTGAAAATAAACATTCGGCAACCGAAGAAATTAAATCAATATGGGAGAAATATTTAACCAGGGATTTTATTCCTGCGAAAAGTTTTATAAGTGTCGATCCATTGTTATATACCACCTGGGGACAAGGTTGTTATTATAATTCCATGTTTCCGGAGGAAGAAGCAGGTCCTTGCGGACATCTTTACACAGGATGTGTGGCAACAGCTATGGGGCAGATTATGAAGTATTATAATTATCCGGAACATGGTTCCGGTTCTTACGGATATGATGATCCGAATTACGGCTGGGTATATGCTGATTTTGAAAATACTTATTACAACTGGACTGAAATGGAAGATCATTTAGAAGAAGAAAATCAGGCTGTCGCTGAATTATTATACCATTGTGCAGTTAGTATTAATTCACAGTTCTATCCTAATGGGACAGGTGCAATTGATACTTCTGTCAGGTATGCTTTAACCGAATATTTCGGTTATAAGCAAGAAGCTGAGTTTTTATGGCGGGATTATTACGCAGGAAACTGGAAAGCGTTGCTAAGAAATGAACTAAACCAAAACATGCCTGTGCTTTACGGAGCTGTAGGCGAGGATAAGGTTTACTACGGACATACTTTTGTTTGTGATGGTTATCAGGATACTGCATTTTTTCATTTTAACTGGGGATGGGAGGGGCAATATAACGGTTACTATTATTTAGATACTCTTACCGCCGGAGGATATAACTTCGATTTGTTTCATGATGCTGTTGTCGGGATCAAACCTGATATAAGCGGGATAAACGGATCACACTTAAGAGAGAACATGCTTACGATATATCCGAATCCGGCTTCAGATTATTTGATAGTTGATTTAAAAGAAATAAATGCTAAATCTGTTGAAATAATACTATTTGATTTGTCAGGTAAACAGGTGCTAACAAAGCAAATTTTCAATAATTCAAATAATGATATAAAGTTTAAATTACCCGAATTATCAGGAACTTTTTTATTGCAGGTAAAATGCGGCGCAATAAATTATAATCGAAAAGTGGTATTATTGAAATAGGAAATAATCAAATAAACCTGTTTTTGTTTTTATCCCATCTGATATATTGGACTCCAGTATGCTTTGATACGAAATCAAGATACATATCAGCCATTTCAGGGTTTGTTTTCATGTATGTATCGTACACCTTTTTTTTACCTGAGTGACTGTTTATTACATTTAATCCTTGAAGTTTTTTCTTTGTCATAATATTAAATGATTATTCTTTCTAAGACAGGAATTTATTGTTTTGGTTGCTTGTGATTTGTATTTTTTTTTAAAATTTTATTTTCCATTTCTTACTTGCTTTCGGATTAACCACTACCAAAGCCTGCTCCAAAATCCAAATGAGCCTTGTCTTTACCAAATTTAAAATCTAAAATCTAAAATCTTAAATAATATTATCTTTTATCTTTGCACCGATTAAAATAGTCATTGGTCAATAATAAACAATCAATCAAAAAATGGAATTAAGCGAACAGGAAATAAACCGGAGGCAGTCGTTAGACGAATTACAGAAATTAGGGATCGATCCATATCCTGCTGATATTTACGAAGTGAATGTTACTGCCGAGGAAATCCATAAAAATTTCCCTGCGGATAATTCACTTTACCAGGATATAAGCATAGCCGGACGCATCATGCAACGGAGAATAATGGGGGCGGCATCTTTTACCGAAATCCAGGATGCCACAGGCAGGATACAATTATATTTCAAACGCGATGAGATTTGTCCGGGAGAGGATAAAACCATGTACAATATCGTTTTTAAGCGTCATCTCGACATTGGCGATATTATCGGCGTGAAAGGGTATGTATTTATCACTCAAATGGGAGAGATCACTATTCATGTGAAAGAATATAAGTTGTTGAGTAAATCGCTGAAAGTGCTTCCTGTTGTAAAAGAAAAAGAAGACAAGGTTTGGGATGCCTTTACCGATCCCGAACAGCGCTATCGTCAGCGGTATCTTGATTTGATTGTAAATCCTAAAATTAAAGATGTTTTTGTTCAAAGGAGTCGGTTGATCAATTCAATGCGATCTTTTCTTAACGGCAAGGGATACCTTGAAGTTGAAACTCCGGTGTTACAACCTCTGTATGGAGGAGCGGCTGCCCGTCCTTTCAAGACTTTTCACAATACATTAGATATGACGCTTTACCTGCGTATTGCTGATGAGCTTTACCTGAAAAGGTTGATCGTAGGAGGATATGATGGTGTTTATGAATTCGCAAAGGACTTCAGAAATGAAGGGATGGGTCGTTACCATAATCCTGAATTTACACAGATGGAACTTTATGTAGCTTATAAAGACTATAAATGGATGATGGACCTTGTGGAAGAGATGGTGGAGAAAATTGCTTTGGATATGCACGGAACTACAAAAGTAAAAGTTAGTGATCGTGAAATTAATTTTAAACGTCCCTGGAAAAGACTTACCATGTTCGAGGCAATTAAGGAATATACAGGGATTGATATTTCAGGGATGAATGAAGAGGAGATTATTAAAGTTGCAAATAAAGTTGGAGTTGAAACAGACCCTTCAATGGGAAAAGGCAAGCTGATTGATGAGATTTTTGGTGAGACCGTAGAACCTAATTTAATACAACCCGCTTTTATTACCGATTATCCGATTGAGATGTCGCCGCTTGCTAAAAAGCATAAAAGCAAAGAAGGTTTAACTGAGCGCTTTGAAGCGATATGTAATGGAAAGGAGATATGCAATGCCTTTTCCGAATTGAATGACCCCATTGATCAGCGTGAACGCTTTGAGGCTCAACTTGAACTTGGTAAAAGAGGTGATGAGGAATCCATGGTTTTAGATGAAGACTTTCTCAGGGCTTTGGAATACGGCATGCCACCGACTGCAGGATTGGGCATCGGGATTGACCGCCTGGCTATGGTCATGACTGACCAACCTTCTATACAGGATGTTATATTCTTTCCCCAAATGCGACCGGAAAAAAAACCGCAGGTATCAACCGATGAAGATTTTATAAAGCTGGGAATTCCAAAGGACTGGGTTCCGGTAGTCAGGAAAGCCGGCTTTAAAACTATTGTTGAACTAAAACAAGCAAACCCGAATAAACTTTTCAATGATCTGAACGGATTGAGGAAGAAGATGAAACTAAATATTCCTGCTTTGAAGATTGAGGAGGTGAAAGGGTGGATGGAGAAGTAATTCTTTATTCATTAATTTGATATTTGTTTATTGGAATTTACTTTTCATCCGGAAACTTCTCCGGCTTCCTAAAATCAGGATTATTAATAAACGTTGTATCGGTAAGCGTAAGTATAAAAGCCTTCAGGTCTTCCTTTTCGCCTGGTGTCAATTGCGTTCC
>JADHVR010000105.1 GCA_016783885.1 Bacteroidales bacterium | reverse complement strand
CTGGTAATAGAAGATGGTATTGCGAAAAGAGGATTACTGATCAGGCATTTGGTAATGCCGGATGAACTGGCAGGTACACGTGAAATCATGAGATTCCTGTCAAAAGAGATTTCTGAAAATACGTATGTAAACATTATGCCACAATATCGTCCCTGCGGTGATGCTTATAGTAATCCGAACCTTTCAAGAAGTATCACTCAAGAAGAATTTGAAAATGCCCTTATGGTAGCTAAAGAGGAAGGTATTTGGAGGTTGGATTAAGAAAAATCATCTTTCCTTTTTACTTTTGTGTTTTTACTTATTTCTAATCAGTATTTATTTAGTAAATTCGCCACCGATTTTCAAAAGGAACTAATATAAGTTGTATAATTTAGAAAAAAATATTTATTATGGCTAAAGAAAAAAAATTCATCACTTGCGAAGGTAACTGGGCAACTTCCCACATTGCGTACATGTTCAGTGAAGTTGCATGTATATATCCTATCACACCTTCGTCCGACATGGCTGAGTACATTGACCAATGGGCTGCTCATGGAAGAAAAAATATTTTCGGAGAAATTGTTGACGTTAAGGAAATGCAGTCGGAAGGAGGCGCTTCCGGAGCTGTCCACGGCGCTTTGCAAGCCGGTGCGCTTTCCAGTACATTCACTGCATCACAAGGCTTATTATTAATGATCCCGAACATGTATAAAATATCAGGTGAATTATTACCTGCTGTGTTTCACGTGAGTGCAAGAAGCTTATCTGCCCAGGCACTTTCAATTTTTGGTGACCATAGCGATGTGATGAGTGTTCGTCAGGCAGGTTTTGCTATGCTCGCTACCGGAGGCGCCCAGGAAATTATGGATATTGCCGGAGTAGCTCATCTTGCAGCAATCAAATCAAGAATTCCTTTTATTCATTTTTTTGATGGTTTCAGAACATCTCACGAAATACAGAAAGTTGAAGAAATGCAAATGGAAGACCTTGAAAAATTAGTTGATTATGAAGCTTTACAAAAATTCAGAGATAATGCTCTGAACCCTGAACATCCTGTTACAAGAGGTACTGCCCAGAATCCCGATATTTATTTTCAGGCACGAGAATCAGCAGACAGATTTTATGACCCTATTCCCGACATAGTTGAAGATTATATGCAGGAGATTAAAAAAATTACCGGCAGGGAATATCATCCTTTTAACTATTACGGTGCAAAGGACGCCGAACATATTATAATTGCAATGGGTTCCGTTACAAGCACCATTAAAGAAGTTATTGATTATTTAATGGCTAAAGACGAAAAAGTCGGTTTGATTACAGTTCACCTGTACAGGCCATTTTCAGCAAAATATTTTTTCAAAGTTTTCCCCGAAACAGTTAAAAGAATTGCTGTACTTGACAGAACTAAAGAAATAGGAGCAAATGGCGAGCCTATGTATCTTGACGTCAGAGACATTTTCTTCGGAAAAGAAAATGCTCCGTTGATTGTTGGCGGAAGATACGGCTTAAGCTCAAAAGACACAACACCTGCTCATATTTTATCGGTTTTTGAAAACCTTAAGCAGCCTGAACCTAAAAACCGTTTTACTATCAGTATTATTGATGATGTTAAACATTCTTCATTGCCAATGTTGCCGGAGATCAGTATTGCACCAAAAGGTACTTTTGAAGCAAAATTCTTTGGTCTGGGTGCTGATGGTACTGTTGGTGCCAACAAAAATTCAATTAAGATAATCGGCGGTTCTACCGATAAATATGCTCAGGCTTATTTTGCTTATGATTCAAAAAAATCAGGTGGTATTACAGTTTCTCATTTAAGATTTGGTGATAATCCGATACGATCAACATATCTCGTGGGCACCCCCGACTTTGTTGCCTGTCATGTGCCTTCATATCTGAATAAATATAATATGCTTAAAGGACTTAAAAAAGGCGGGGTATTTCTGTTAAACAGCATCTGGGATGTTGAAGAAACCAAGAAAAGAATACCTGATTATATGAAGAAATATATAGCGGATAATAACATTAGCTTTTATATTATCAATGCTACAAATATTGCCGAGGAAATCGGGCTGGGAACCCGTACAAATACGATCATGCAATCAGCTTTCTTTAAGGTTTCGGAAGTAATTCCTTATGAATTGGCTGTTAAAGAAATGAAAGCTGCCATTGTCAAAAGTTATGGTAAAAAAGGCGAGAACATCGTAAACATGAACTATGCGGCAGTTGACAAAGGCGGTGAAGTTATAAAAATTGAAATTCCTTCGGAATGGGCAAATATTGAACCAAAAGAACAAGGACCAAAATCACAGGAAGTTACTGACGATTTCATAAAAAATATTTTTAATCCCATAAATGTACTTCAGGGTGACACTGTTCCTGTAAGCGCCTTTGCAGGCAGGGAAGACGGAACATTTCCCACAGGAACCACGGCTTTGGAAAAACGTGGAGTTGCAGTTAATGTTCCCGAATGGCAACCCGAAAATTGCATCCAGTGTAATCAATGTGCTTATGTCTGCCCGCATGGAGTAATAAGACCATTCTTATTGGAAAAGAATGAAATGAAAAATCTTCCTGAAGGAATAGTTACTTTAGAAGCAATTCCAAAGAAAACATTTGAAGGACTGCGGTTCAGGATACAGGTCAGTCCGCTTGATTGCACAGGTTGCGGTAATTGTTTTGAAGTATGTCCTGCCAAAGAAAAAGCATTAATAATGAAACCTCTTGGTACACAGGAAAAAGAAATTGGGAACTGGGATTATATAGTTAATAATGTTACTTATAAAGATGATATTGTTCCTAAAGCTCAATCGGTTAAAAACAGCCAGTTTGCCCAGCCATTATTTGAGTTTTCAGGTGCTTGCGCCGGATGCGGAGAAACTGCTTATGTTAAATTAATTACCCAATTATACGGCGAGAGGATGATGGTTGCAAATGCCACGGGCTGTTCTTCCATTTGGGGTGGTTCGGCTCCCGCAATACCATATTGCCAGAACAAAAAAAACGGACACGGGCCGGCATGGGCAAGCTCTTTATTTGAAGACAACGCTGAATATGGCTTTGGTATGGTAGCAGGTGTTAACAAAATGAGAGAAAGGATTGCCGACCGCATGTCAAAAGCCAATGGAAATATCTCTACAGAAATCAAAGCTTTATTTAAAGAATGGATTGAAGGAAAAGATAATGCCGAAAAATCTGCCGAGGTTTCTAAAAAACTTATTCCATTATTAGAAAAGGAAACCGACCCGGTAGCTAAAGAAATTTTAAGTCTGAAACAATACCTGATCAAAAAGTCGGTATGGGTATTTGGCGGCGACGGATGGGCTTATGATATCGGCTACGGAGGATTAGACCATGTGCTTGCCTCGGGCGAAGATATTAATATCTTTGTAATGGATACCGAAGTTTATTCAAATACCGGCGGACAGGCTTCAAAAGCTACTCCTGTTGGAGCAGTTGCCAAATTCGCTGCATCAGGTAAGAAAATACGAAAAAAAGACCTTGGTGCAATGTTGATGACTTACGGTTATGTGTATGTTGCACAGGTTGCCATGGGAGCAAGCCAATCGCAGTACCTGAAAGCGATTAGAGAAGCCGAAGCATATCCAGGACCATCATTGATAATTGGGTATGCTCCGTGTATCAATCACGGGTTGAAAGCCGGAATGAGCAAAACACAGGAAGAGGAAAAAAGAGCCGTTGAAGCAGGTTACTGGCATCTTTACAGATTTAATCCGTTATTAGAAGAAGAAGGTAAAAATCCGTTTATCCTTGATTCTAAAGAACCCGATTGGAGTAAGTTCCAGAATTTCCTTGACGGAGAAGTAAGATATTCTTCTTTAAAGAAAACATTCCCTGAAGAAGCTGTAAGATTGGATGCTCTTGCTGAAAAGAATGCCCAGTGGAGATATAACAGTTATAAACGATTGGCAGAAATGGATTATTCCGAAAAGTAAGATTATATCTGAGATAGTATTAATTTCAAGCCGGATTCAGATATGGGTTCCGGCTTTATTTTTTTTTCGGATTAGCCGTCCCTATTTCCTGCGTATAAATCAGAAAAAGTATTGATTTGTCTCTTTTTTTTATTTTATTACTTTTGTGTGAACTTAAAATTTAATAATGAAACTCAAAAAGATACATATTAAAAAATACAAGGTCTTCAGAGATTTTGATTTGGAATTGACACATGATGGTGAACCTTTGGACTTGGTTGTAATTGCCGGGATTAATGGAAGTGGGAAGACAACTTTATTTGAGTTTATTTATGGTTTTATTCATGGTAATAAATTTCCAGGATGTAAAGTTGATCTTCTCTACAATAAAGAAAAAAATATTCGTGGGTTTTTTGGTGGGATTCCTCTTGTTTTTTCGAGTGATTTACGGAATAACCTGTATTATTTAGAGACTAGCACCTATAATAAAAATGAGGCAAAGAAGCAGATCGCAGAGTATATCGACAAACTTATCTATGAAGGAGATATTAAAAGCAGCCAGGCTTATCAAAAGGTACAAAAAATTCTAAATAGCTTCTTTGACGGTTTCGACTTGCAGATTGAATTTAATGGATTAGATAAAAAACGGGAAGTATATTTTAAAAATGAATATTCTGAAAAAATTAGTATATCAGAATTATCAACAGGTGAACAAGAGTTAATCACAAAAGCATTTACATTATACCTTGCTGATATAAAAGATAGTGTTATATTAATTGACGAGCCGGAAACCTCTTTGCATCCTAACTGGCAAAATAAAATCATAAAAGTTTACGAAGATTTTGCCAAAGCAAACAACAACCAGGTGATCATTGCCACTCATTCACCACATATAGTTGGTTCGGCACCAAAAGAAAGCATAAGAGTTTTAATAAAAAACGAAGATACGATTGATGTGATTTCTGATTTTGATGGTTCTTACGGCTGGGAAATTCAAAAGGTATTGTTGGAGATTATGGGGTCCGAAAGTTTGCGTACTCCTGATATTGAGGTGAAAATTTCAGAATTAAAAAGCCTGTTATTTGACAATAAATATGAAAATCAGGAATTTATTAAATTGATGAATGAATTAGTAAATGTTTTAGGATTTAACGATCCTGACTTAAGTTTAATCAGATTGGAAATGGCTAAAAGAAAATCCGGCAAATGAAAAAAATAAACAAAACCGAGCCTTCCTTCTACACTAATTTCGTTAAAAAAAATAAACCCAATAATTGGGAAAATTGCTTTGAAATTACATACCCAATAAGAAAATATATTCTTGAGAATGAGCAAAATTTTCAGTGCGCTTATTGTGAGGGTAAAATAAGTCCTGATAAAACAAAGTCTCATATTGATCATTTCAAAAGAAAAGCCGGACATTTATTTCCGGAATTAACATGTGATTATTTCAATTTGTTAGTTTCTTGTAATAATCCGTGTCATTGTGCCAAACATAAGGATAGAACCATTAAAAAAAATTGAATATAAGAATTTAATTAACCCTGTGGTTGACAATCCGGGGTTATATTTTAAGTATTCACAAACAGGAGATATTTTACCTAAAGACAGAAAATCCGATAAAGCAAACACAACGATCCAATATTTTAATTTGAACAATAAAAGTCTTATTGAAAGGAGAAAAACTGTTGCTTTGCAAGTCAAAAATTTTAAAGATCAACTAAGTCTGGAGAAAATAATTGAAATTTTTGGAGAATTTGAAAGTTTTATTCGTGATATTTGGTAATTTAAAATAAACAATATGAAACACTCATCCCGAAACTTCGGGATTGAGACACGCGAGAGAATGATTAAAATGTAACTGGCAAACAGTTAACGTATTACTAAATTTTAAACAGATGAAAACCATAATAAAATTACTGTTAAGCGGACTGTTTATTTTAAGTGTTTTAAACAGTTGCCAGAATATTAATGCCGGTGATAGTGGTGACGAATCAGCAATCCCCCCTAACGAACACCTTACCTCGGCTATTCTGTATCAACAAACAGCAGCCGAATACCGGGCGCTGTGTTACCAGGCTTTTAATGTAGCACGGTTACAATTGGACAGAAGCTTAAGAGTAATGGGACTGATGAAGCAGCAGGCAGTGGTGGTTGACATTGACGAAACCGTTTTGGACAACAGCCCTTTTGAAGCAAAATGTATCCTGGAAGGAACAAGTTACCCGACCTACTGGAACGAATGGGTTGAAACGGCAAATACCAGAGCTGTTCCCGGTGCACTGGAATTTTTAAAATATGCCGAATCAAAAGGCATAGAAGTTTATTATATTACAAACCGTAGAGAAAAATACAGGCAGCCTACTTTAAAAAACCTGCAGGATTTAAGTTTCCCTTTTTCTGATAACGACCACCTGTTTATGAGGACGGATGAATCAAGTAAGAAGGCAAGGAGGGAAACGGTTTCTGAAAAACATGAGATTATTCTCCTGATAGGCGATAATCTGAACGACTTTTCCGAAGTGTTTGAGAAAAAAAGTATTACCGACCGTTTTGAGTTGGTTGACAAGTTCAAAGAAGATTTCGGCAACCGGTTTATTGTTTTGCCTAATGCAGTGTATGGTGAATGGGAAGGAGCAATATATGATTACGATTTTTCAAAAACTGCTGATGAGAAATTTGAGTTAAGGCATAATCATTTAATAAGTTTTTAATTTATAAGAAATATCAGGGAAATATACGATTTATTTTTCAATATAAAACCTCCACGCACAATAATATTCTTCAGGATGTTTATCGGGCGGGCAGCAGATACATTCGGTTTTTATCCTTGAGTCAATGGCTTCGGCAAAAGTTGTGTATTCAACCAGTCCGCCTGATTTACATGGATAATCATCCAATCCTTTTCGTTTGCGGGCAACCTGAACCCTGCATTCGTTCATCCTGAATACAAAGCTGTTTTCGGTTTCTTCGGTAAATGATTGTTTGTTCACAAAATTATACAGTCTGTACTGAAGTGCTTTCTTCAATCCATCCAATCCCGGATTTTCAGATAAATTCAAAATACGTTTTATCGACCATGCTTCAAAAGGAGAGAACTGCCCCCAGCAGGAATCATTGCAGCGCTTGGCATCGTTCATTCCGTGCTTAAATTCTACAGTCTGGAACCAGACACCGTCATTTGCCAGCCAGTTAACAGCCATGCCATCCCTAAGTTGCTCCAGCTTTTCTTCGGGTAAATCCAATAAAGGCTGAGGAATTCCGTCATTTATTTCAAAGCCTAATGTTTTTGCTATTCTTTTCATCTGTATAGAGGAACTTCTTTCCCATGCTTCATTTAAGACCTTAAAAGCTTTTTCTCTTCCCATTTGGTGTTGAACTTCGGCAAACCATAAAGCATGGTGCATCATAGTACGATGAAAGAAATCCATAATTAATTGTGCGTTTTCTTCTTTTGAAAGTTTGTCCGGGTTTGTGAATTTTTGTAACATATTGTTGTGAGTTAAATTGAAAAATATAACATGGCGTAAAAATAATAATTATTTCATTCCGGCTCTTTCGGATTTGGAACATCCAAATTAAGCGAAACAGGCTGAATTAAAAAAATTTGTATATTTATCATCAAAATTAAACTTGTTATGGTACCGGTTGTCTAATAATCAATATTAAACTTCTAAATTATCAATACCATGAAAAATTTTCTAACCGCATTAATCATTTCATCTTTATTTATCAACATTTCATTAAGCCAGGATTTGTATGATATAAATGTTATCCGCACGATAAATCTGGATTTTTATGATGAGAACTGGGAATATATCTTAGATACTATGATTATGAACAATAATGAAGGAAGAATCCTTGCTGATATGGTCGTTGACGGAGTTTTATACGACAGTGTCGGGGTCAGGTATAAAGGCAATAGTTCTTATCATCCCAATCATCCTAAAAATCCGTTCAATATAAAAATTGATTATATAAAAGAACAGGACCTTTACGGATATGAGACATTAAAGTTTTCTAACATGTTTAAAGACCCCACTTGTGTAAGAGAGGTTCTGTCGTATGAAATAGCAGGAAATTATTTACCTGCTTCAAAAGCGAATTATGTTGTTCTGAATATAAACGGCAGCATACACGGCTTATTTACAAATGTTGAATCGGTAAACAAAAATTTTGTTAATTATCACTTCGGTTCGAAAAACAACAGCTTTTTTAAATGTGACCCGATATTTATTACAGGTACACCCGCTCCTCCCCCTGCCGGGTGCCTGCCTGTTGTTGGCATTGCTTCGCCATTAATTATTATGGGCGATGACACGATTTGTTATGAGCAATCTTATGAGATAAAATCCGATTATGGCTGGACAAAACTTAAAAACCTGATTATTGAATTAAATGAAAATCCGGGGAATGTACATAACTGTCTGAATATTGACCAGGCTTTGTGGATGCTCGTGTTTAATAATGTATTTGTGAATCTCGACAGTTATACCGGCTCAGGACATAATTATTATATTTATGAGGATGAGTTCGACCGGTTTCATACTATTATCTGGGACATGAATGAAAATTTTGGTGTGTTTAAGAATGGCGGACAGGGACCTCCTTTAAATCTAAATCAAATGATACATTTGCCTACAACATGGAATATTAATAATTTACAAAGACCTTTAATAAGAGAATTATTAAATATTCCCGAATACTGGAAAAAATACTATGCTCATTACAGGACAATTTTTAATGATTTTCTATGGAATAATGCCATGAAAAGCAGAGCCGTTGAACTTCAGCAGTTAATTGATACATGCGTTTATAATGATCCGAACCTTCTTTACAGTTATCAGGATTTTTTAATTTCCCTGAATCAAAACATTGGTTTTGGGAATGGAATAATACCAGGCTTAAATGTATTAATGGATGGCAGGACTGTTCATCTTTCAAACCATCCCGAATTGTTGAAACAAGCCCCTGAAATAACTGGTGTTATGCAATCAGTTGAATTTCCAGGTTCTGAGGATACTGTTTGGATAACTGCTAATATTTTAAATACTACATCAGTTTATTTAAATTTTAAAACCGACCCTTTTACCCCTTTTACTGCAAACCAGATGTTTGATGACGGAAATCACCATGACGGCGCAGCGAATGACGATGTATATGGTGCAATGATATTACCTTATGCTCCTGCTACAAATGTGTATTATTATATTTATTCGGAGAACAATAATGCAGGTATGTTCTCACCTGAAAGCGCAGAACTGATCACTTATTTTTACCAGGTCCAGGGTTTTGTGTTGTTACCGGGTGATATTGTGATAAATGAATTTATGGCTGACAATGAAAACTGTGTTCCTGACCAGAATGGCGAATATGACGACTGGATAGAGTTGTATAACAACACCGGACTGGATATTCCGCTATCCGGAATGTTTTTATCGGACGATTTCAACCAGCCCGAAAAATGGATTTTTCCCGATACACTCATCCATGCTTATGATTTCCTCATTATCTGGGCTGATGAAGATGGAAGCCAGGAAGGGCTACATGCAAATTTTAAATTGTCCAAATCGGGCGAAGAAATTTTACTTTCCAATTTTGATGGTACTGTTTTAGATAGCATACAATTCGGCGAACAGCTTACTGATACCTCTTTCGGAAGATATCCAAACGGAACCGGTGATTTTCAGTTTATGCCGCCCACATTTGGTTCGGAAAACGAGCTATTCACTTTTGTACCTGAAACAGATTATGCAAACAATATTAAAGTATATCCTAATCCTGCTACCGATTACATGCGGATTGAATTTAGAGGACAATTGACAACAGAGGAATTAGAAATAGAGATTTTGGATTTGTTTTCAAGAAAATTTTATCAGAGTAAAAAAAGTGCCGGTGATAACATTATTCATATCACCGTTTCGGATTTATCACCCGGAATGTATCTAATGAGAATCGGGAGTTATTATCTAAAAATAATCAGACAGTAGCCATTTCCAGGCAGGCCGGATTTTGATTACTTTATTCTTTATTTCTATATCTTCGAGCAGTAGTTTTAAGTCGCGTTCAGACATAAATCAAATCTCGTTTAATTACTGAATAATATTTCTTTTTAATACCGTTTTTTGAAACAAGGTCAATTTCCATTCCTATTAATTCCTCAATTTCATCAGCAAGGTCAATGAATTGAATTCCAATTTTTCCATTGAATTCGACCATCAAATCCAAATCGCTTTTTTCATCGTTTTCATTTCTGGCATAAGAGCCAAATATCGCAATTGATTTTAAAGGGTAATTTTCAAACAAATAAGGTTTATAAGCTGATAGTTGATCCTGAATTTCAGTTAATGTTTTCATATATAGTTTTTTACAGCACTAATATTTAGCTATGTGATAAATGTCGCTTATTTCCAATATGAGCATTATAAGTTTTTTTTAAATAAAACGTTTCGCAAATATAAAAATTCTTTGGGTAAAAAATTATTAAATTATGGTTTAATAAACATTAATATGCACAAGGAAATATATAAACCCCAAAGCTTCGGGATTTCGGATTCCTGTTAAGATTTAGTATAACTTTGTAATGTGATTTACCCTAAAAATTTTGAAGAAAAAACCGGATTTGATCAGGTCAGGCAAATGATCCGTGAAAATTGCCTGAGTCCTTTAGGTGGATATTATGTTGACAAGATAAGATTTTTTTCCGATTTTAATCTGATTAACAAATCACTAAGCCAGGCTGAAGAGTTCCGGTTGTTACTTTTAGAAGATTCAGGATTTCCGGCACAGGATTATTTTGACCTGACACCGGAACTTCAACGGATAAAAATTGAAGGCACCTATATTGAAAAAGATACACTCTTCGACCTTAAATCATCACTAATAACCATTACGGATAGTATTGAATATATTAATAAACTTGATGCGTTGAGATTTCCTAACCTGAAACAACTGACAGTGAACATTGGTGTTGAAAAAATAATTATCCTGCGAATTAAGAAAATTATCGACAAAAAAGGGAATATCAAAGACACTGCATCGCAAAAACTGCTGGAAATAAGGAAAGAACTGATCCGCAAACAGTCATCAATAGATAAAAATATCAACCAATCGTTAAAAGCTGCCAAACGATCGGGATGGGTGGCTGATGATGCTGAAGTTACTATCCGAAACGGAAGAATGGTTATTCCCATGGCAGCAGCATACAAACGAAAGATAAGGGGGTTTATTCATGATGAGTCTGCTACCGGACAAACCGTTTATCTTGAACCTGAAGAAATTTTTGATATTAATAATGAAATCAGGGAGCTTGAGAATGCCGAACGAAGGGAGATTATTCAAGTACTAAAAAATTTCACTGATTTTATCCGTCCTCAAATACCGGAATTGCTCGAAGCATACAGATTTCTCGGTTTAATCGACTTTATCAGGGCAAAAGCAAAGTTTGCCATAAAGATCAATGCTCTTAAACCTGATTTGTCCGATCAAAC
>JADHVR010000034.1 GCA_016783885.1 Bacteroidales bacterium | reverse complement strand
CAAGCTGTTCGCTGTTTACTTTAATATCGTTTTTGTGAGAAGTTTCAAATCGCCATGCAACACCGTTATCGTACGCCCGGAAGGTCAAGGCATATTTTCCTTTAAAAAGAAATTTCACTTCATTATAAAAATCCGGGATAACTTTATTTTTTTCAGGAATAACAGGCATTACATTCTGATTGATTGTATTGGTTACTTTCTTTTTGATCCGTGGGTTTTCACCCAAAATAATTCCGTCGTTAATGTTCAGTGAAATCTTTGAATAGTCAACAATCGAAACCGAATCATAGAGGATTTTAAACTCAATTATTTTCGAGAACCTGATATGGGTTATTATTTTTTCATTCGGAGATTTTAAATCGAAAACGACTTGTGACTGTAATACAATCGGCAAAAACATCAGGAATATAAACCAGAACTTGCTTTTTATTATTTTTTTCATAATAATTAAAATTTAATGGACACCTTTAAGAGGATGTATCAAAAGCCTGTTTTTTACTCACAATAATATAAAATAAAGGAATAAATGCGGTATAAAAACCGATAAATTTTTTAACCTGAATTTATTTCAGGCATACTAAAAAACCCGAATATTTTAAATCCGGGTTTCTTTAGGTAGCCCCACCAGGACTCGAACCTGGATCTAAAGTTTAGGAAACTTCCATTCTATCCCTTGAACTATGGGGCCAGTGTTATTTACGATTTATGATTTTAGATTTTGTAGTTCTGAGTTCGATGCTCGAAAAAGGAAACGATTATCAAAACCTGAAACTTGAAACCTGAAACCTGAAACTAATACCTATAATGCTCAGGTTTATATGGACCTTCAACAGGGATTCCGATATAATCAGCCTGATCCTGTGTCATCTTAGTTAGCTTAACTCCAATATGATTGAGATGTAGCCGTGCCACTTCTTCATCAAGTTTCTTTGGCAGACGGTAAACATCTACTTTAAAATCATTTTTCCAAAGCTCAATTTGTGCAAGTGTTTGATTTGAGAATGAGCTACTCATCACAAACGACGGATGTCCGGTTGCACAGCCAAGATTTACAAGTCTTCCTTCGGCTAACATGAAAATCTCACGTCCGTCAGGGAAAATGTACTTATCAACCTGAGGTTTAATATTAACCTTTTTCACTCCCGGATAATCATTTAAAGGCTCCACCTGTATCTCGTTATCAAAATGCCCGATATTACAAACGATTGACTGGTCTTTCATTGCTTTCATGTGATCAACGGTAATCACATCCTTGTTGCCGGAAGCCGTAACAAAAATATTTCCTTCCTTAACAGCTTCTTCCATTGTAGTTACCTCAAATCCTTCCATGGCAGCCTGCAAAGCATTTATCGGGTCAATTTCAGTAACCAAAACCCTGGCGCCATAACCATTAAGCGACCTTGCACTTCCTTTGCCAACATCACCATAACCTGCCACTACCACAACCTTACCTGCCATCATAATATCTGTTGCTCTTTTTATACCGTCAGCAAGTGACTCACGACAACCGTATAAGTTATCAAATTTAGATTTCGTAACCGAATCGTTCACATTGATTGCCGGTGCATAGAGCGTACCTCGCTCCATCATCTGATACAGACGGTGGACACCGGTTGTTGTTTCTTCCGATATTCCTCTCAGCGTTTTAACAGCCCTGTGCCATTTGTTGCTATCTTCAATATAAGTATCTTGCAATTGCTTAAGTAAGGCTGTTTCTTCCTCATTATTTGGTTTTTCTTTTAACAGTTCAGGATTTTCTTCAATGGCATATCCTTTATGAACCATCAATGTAGCATCTCCGCCATCATCAACAATAAGATGCGGACCATTGCCATCGGGGAAAGTCAGTGCCTGGTTAGTACACCACCAGTATTCCTTTAATGTTTCACCTTTCCATGCAAAAACGGCAATTCCATTTGCAGCAACAGCCGCAGCAGCATGATCCTGTGTAGAAAAAATATTACAACTTGCCCATCTTACTTCAGCGCCTAATTCGGTAAGTGTTTCAATTAAAATTGCGGTTTGTATAGTCATGTGAAGTGAACCTGTGATCCGTGCACCTTTCAGTGGTTTCTCTTTAGCATATTTATTCCGGATAGCCATTAAACCCGGCATCTCTTTTTTTGCAATTTCTATTTCTTTTCTTCCCAAGTCTGCGAGAGAAATATCAGCAACTTTGTATGTCATTTTTTTATCAACTGTTAAAGTTTCCATATTATTAAATTATAACTATTAAATATTAAATTTCCTAAAAAAGTGTGCAAAGATAATTACTTTATGGGTAGCTAACAAATTTATATTATAACTCTTTCACAAAACACCTTCTCCTTTTATGCTGAATATGGTCGTAATTTTTCCAGTTGCTGATTACATTGTGGTTTGTCTCAAATATTCCGGTTGTTTCCATTTGGTCGATTCCCTGCTTCATAATTTCCTCCTGAATCTCGGCAAATAAAATAACAGCAGCTCCGGCACTTTGATATTCAGGAATAACACCGGTTAATAGCAGATCTATAACTTTGGGATGTTTCATGGCTTGCATAATATGAAAAAAACCTAAAGGAAATAATTTCCCATTCGCCTTTTGCATAGCTTCTGAAAGGGAAGGTACACCGATAAGAAACGCAATAATCTTATCTTCCTTTTTAATAATTCTTACATATTTGGGATTAATAACTTTAAAGTATTTATTAGCATACAAATCAATCATCTCATCATTAAAAGGAGTAACATAAGGAAGCTCTTGAAATGCCTTGTTAAGAATTTCAAACATTGGACGGACATATTCACGCAATTCAGCAGTAGAACTGAATTTTATTACTTCAAAACCATAACGTTTTTTAATAAGGTTTGCTCCCCGTATGGCTTTTTTATGAGCTTTTTCTCCAAGCGTTAATCGAAATTCTATCCAGTCATTTTCTTTTTGGTAGCCCAATTCTTCGATGTGGCCATGGTAATATGGCTTATGATAAACCGAAGCTATGGAAGGTAAATATTCAAAACCCTCAATTAATAAACCCTGATTATCAAGGTTAGTAAAACCCAAAGGCCCGTGAACGGTTTTCATTCCTTTTTCCTTCAACCAATTTTCAGCAACTTCAAACAATTTGCATGCAACTTCATTATCATCAATAAATTCAACCCTGGAAAAACGTCCTTTCTTTTCACCGGTCTTTTCATTATAATTATGATTTATAATAGCACTTATCCTGCCTGCACATTTCCCGTCTTTCCATGCTGTCCACAATTTTGTATCACAAAACTTAAAAGCAGGATTTGTATCAGGTTTTAGCTGTTTTATCTCATCATTTTTTATAGGTGGGATCCAAAACGGATCGCCTTTATAAAGTTTGTACGGAAAATTAACAAAATGCTTTATGTCTTTTAATGTAACAACCTCTTTTATCTGCAACATGATAATTTGTTTTATAATTAAAATTATTTGCAAAGATATGTGAATGGCAGATATGAAATGGGGGAAAATGCTTAAAATGCCTAAAATACTTTAAGTACTTTTATTTGGAAAACCAGCCATTATTTATTTCTTTTGTAAAACTAAACTGAACGAAAACGTCCCGATAGCTATCGGGAGCAAATTTCTTTAATTGTAGTTTATTTAAAGCCATACAGTTAAATTATTAGAAAATTGTAAAGTTTATGCGTTTCAGTATAATTAAACTACAGAAGGTAAAATCAGGTGAAAGCAGACATATATAAGGAAATTTCAAAACGTATTTTAGTGCTGGATGGAGCGATGGGCACTATGATCCAGCAATACAATCTTCAGGAGAAAGATTACAGAGGAAAAAGGTTTACTGATTATTCTTCTGACCTGAAGGGCAATAATGATCTGCTTTCAATTACACAACCTCATATCATCAAAGAAATCCATGAAAAATTCTTAGAAGCAGGGGCAGATATTATTGAAACCAATACTTTTAATGCCAACCGAATTTCAATGGCAGATTATCACATGGAGGATATGGTTTACGAACTGAATGTAGCTTCGGCAAGAATTGCAAAAAAAACTGCAGATAAATTCACCGGAAAAACACCTGAAAAGCCAAGGTTTGTTGCTGGCTCAATGGGACCAACAAATAAATCATTATCGCTTTCGCCGGATATAAATAATCCCGGATACCGTGCTGTTACTTTCGATGATATGTATAAGGCATACAAAGAACAAGCATTGGCTTTGATAGAGGGAGGCGTTGACATTTTACTTATCGAAACCATCTTCGACACGCTTAATGCCAAAGCAGCGATGATGGCTGTTGCAGATGCTCAAAAACAAAAAGACGCAAAAATTCCTTTAATGGTTTCGGGTACCATCTCGGATGCCAGCGGCAGGACATTATCAGGACAAACCACGGAAGCTTTCCTGAATTCCGTATCTCATCTCGATTTGCTGACAGTCGGGCTGAATTGCGCCCTCGGAGCTAAGGAATTGCGACCTTATCTTGAAGAATTGTCGGAAAAGGCACCTTATTATGTGAGCGTTTATCCCAATGCCGGACTTCCAAACCAGTTTGGCGAATATGATGAAACGCCCGAATCCATGTCAGTTCACATGAAGGACTTTCTAAATAACAATTTCGTAAATATTATCGGAGGGTGCTGCGGAACAACTCCTGACCATATAAGAAAATTTGTAAAATTAGCTGAAAAGGCAACCCCAAGAAAAAAGCCTGAAACCGAACACCGCTTAAAACTTAGCGGACTGGAGCCTTTAATGATCTATAAAGGAAGTAATTTCATCAATATCGGCGAAAGAACAAATGTAAGCGGTTCGCGAAAATTCGCCCGGTTTATCAGCGAAAAAAAATATGAAGAAGCTCTTTCTATTGCCCGGCAACAGGTTGAAAACGGCGCCCAGATCATTGATATTAATATGGATGATGCAATGCTTGATGCAGAAAAGTCAATGGTAAATTTTCTGAACCTTGTTGCTGCCGATCCTGAAATAGCGAGGGTTCCAATTATGATCGACTCTTCTAAGTGGACTGTGATAGAAGCCGGTTTAAAATGTATTCAAGGGAAAGCCATTGTTAATTCCATAAGCCTGAAAGACGGAGAGGAAGAATTTAAGCGGCGTGCTGCAAAAATCAGGGACTTTGGCGCTGCAACAATAGTTATGAATATTGATGAAGAGGGACAGGCTGTTACTTATGACCGAAAAATTAAAATATGTAAAAGAGCTTATAAAATCCTGACTGAACAAGTCAAATTCCCACCCGAAGACATTATTTTCGATCCGAATGTTCTTACTATTGCCACAGGCATGGAAGAACATAATAATTACGCTGTTGATTTTATCAGAGCTACAAAATGGATCAAAGAAAACCTGCCTTATGCCAAAGTGAGCGGAGGCATCAGCAATTTATCATTCTCTTTCAGGGGAAATAATGTAGTAAGGGAAGCCATGCACTCGGCTTTCCTGTATCATGCTATTGAAGCAGGACTGGATATGGGTATCGTAAATGCAGGTATTTTGCAGGTTTACGATGAAATACCCAGAGAACTGTTGACATTGGTTGAAGATGTTATTCTCAACCGGCGAAAGGATGCCACCGAAAGACTCATTGCTTATGCTGAAAAGGTGAAAGATACCGGCGAAACCAAAGTAAAAGAAGATGAGTGGAGAAAATTTAGTGTACAGGAAAGGCTTAAACATGCCATGGTTAAAGGAATCATAGATTATATTGAGGACGATGTTGAGGAAGCCAGACAACAATACTCCCGCTCCATAGAAATCATCGAAGGTCCGTTAATGGATGGAATGAATAAGGTTGGAGATTTATTCGGCTCAGGAAAAATGTTTTTGCCCCAGGTGGTGAAAAGCGCCCGTGTGATGAAGAAAGCCGTAGCGAAACTTTTGCCTTATATAGAAGCCGAACAAGCTGCTGAAGGTAAAGTTAAGTCAGCTGGAAAAATTCTTCTTGCTACCGTAAAAGGAGATGTACATGATATCGGTAAAAATATTGTGGGCGTTGTGCTGGCATGTAACAACTTTGAGGTCATCGATATCGGAGTGATGGTTCCTGCTGAAAAAATAGTTCAGACAGCACAAGACGAAAAGGCTGATTTGTTGGGTTTGAGTGGACTGATTACACCTTCTTTAGAAGAGATGGTTCATGTGGCAAAAGAAATGGAACGCCTCGGAATGAATATACCTCTTCTGATCGGCGGCGCTACAACTTCCGAGATTCATACTGCTGTTAAAATTGCACCGGGTTACAACGCACCGGTTATCCATGTCAGAGATGCCTCGAAAAGTGTGGGCGTTTCTGCCAATTTAATTTCAGATGAACTTAAACAATCTTATGTCGATGAAATAAAAGAAAAATATCAAAAAATCAGAGAACGACACGAATCAAAAAAGGGCACAAGCAATTATAACACATTTAATCAGGCAAAGAAAAACAAACTAAAAATAAATTGGGATACAACTAATATTTTTAAACCGGCTTTTATCGGGAATAAATATTTTAATAATTATCCTCTTGTCGAGATTAGAAAATTCATCGACTGGACATTCTTTTTCCATGCCTGGAAAATCAATGGGAAATATCCGAAAATATTTGACGACCCTTTAAAAGGCAATGAAGCAAAGAAGCTATATGATGACGCGAATATGCTTCTGAATAAAATCATTCAAAAGAAAATGCTTACAGCCAATGGTGTAATCGGATTTTATCCTGCGAATTCAGTGGGAGAAGATGTTGAGGTTTATACTGATGAATCAAAGAAAGATAAAATAGCAACGCTACGTTTTTTGAGAAACCAGCAGCAAAAAGAAAATGGAATCCCGAATTTATGCCTAACTGATTTTATTGCCCCAAAAGATTCAGGACTTACAGATTACCTTGGCGGATTTGCAGTTACTGCCGGACTTGGTTTAGAGAAATGGACTGATCAATTCGAAAAAGATCTGGACGACTACAATAGTATCATGATAAAAGCGCTTGCCGACCGGCTTGCAGAGGCTTTTGCAGAATTACTTCATCAAAGGGTTAGAAATGAATTATGGGGATATGCGAGAGATAAAAACCTTGATCAAGCAGATGTCCCGAAAGAAGAGTCCATGGGAATCCGTCCGGCACCCGGATATCCTGCCTGCCCTGACCATTCTGAAAAAAGAGTTTTGTTTGACTTATTAGAAGCGCAGCAAAAAACAGGCATTTCGCTTACGGAAAACTTTGCTATGTACCCGGCAGCATCTGTTTGTGGCTATTATTTCGCCCATCCGCTTTCTAAGTATTTCAATGTTGGAAAGATAAGTCAGGATCAGGTAAATGATTATGCACAAAGAAAAAATGTAAGTGCCGGTCAAATTGAAAAATGGCTGAATGTGAATTTGAATTATTAGTAAGGGGGTATATAAGGGAATAAGTGAAATGTGATAATTGGCTAAATTGCCATTTTTTAGAAAAGTTTACAAAAATTAAAATTATTCAAACCATGCGAATACCATTCACTGAATATTTAAAAGAGAATCTGATCCTATTCGACGGGGCAATGGGAACCGAGCTATACAATAAAGGCATTTTTATCAACAGTTGCTACGATGAGCTGAATCTTACCCGTCCTCAACTAATCAAAGAAATTCATCAGTCTTATGTCGAGGCAGGAGCGGATGTAATAGAAACCAATACTTTTGGGGCTAACCGGTTAAAACTTCAAAAACACGGACTTGAGGACAAAATTTACGATATAAACCTTGAAGGCGCTAAAATAGCCAGGGACGTTGCAGGTGATGAAATTTATGTTGCCGGTTCTATCGGGCCTCTGAATGAACGGCTTGAGCCTTGGGGTTCATTAGCAGAAAAAGAAGCACGCAATATTTTTATCGAGCAGGCAAAAGGTCTGATTGCCGGCGGTGTTGACCTGATCATCCTGGAAACCTTTTCCGATTTGCATTTGATTCAGCAGGCTATTCTTGCGATAAAAAAAGAATTTAATATTCCGGTTATCGCACAAATGACTATTGGCAACGATGGTAACTCTTTATTTGGAACACCACCTGAATTGTTTGCAGTCAGGATGGCTCAATGGGGGGCTGCCGTGGTAGGTATTAATTGTAGTGTGGGACCGAAACTCATGCTCGATGCCTTAGAAAAAATGAACGAAGCAACTAAAGTTCCTATAAGTATTATGCCCAACGCCGGAACACCCACAAATGTTGACGGAAGAAATATCTATCTTGCTACTGCAGAATATTTTGCTGAATATACCAAACGGTTTATCCATACGGGAGCAAGGATTGTTGGCGGCTGTTGCGGAACCAATCCCTCCTTTATCAAAGAAATGAGGAAAACAATCCGGGCGATTCAGCCCCGAAAGATCATTCGTAAACATGTTGAGGTAAAAACAGAAAAGAAACTTGTTCAAGCTATTCCTACCTGTGAAAAATCAAAATTTGCTGAAAAAATCTGCAACAATGAATTTGTTACATCAGTTGAAATAGTTCCACCCCGCGGGGCAGATGCAGCCAAAGCTGTTGAACAGGCGAAAATATTAAAAGAAGCCGGTGTTGACGCAATAAATATTCCTGACGGACCCAGGGCGTTATCACGCATGGGCGCCAGCTATCTTTCATTAATGATCCAGCAACAGGCAGATATTGAAGCGATCCTTCATTTTGCCTGCCGCGACAGGAATCTTCTCGGAATGATAGGCGATCTCCTGGGCGCTTATGCTGCCGGTATTAATAATATCCTTCTCATTACAGGTGATCCTCCAAAAATGGGCACCTATCCCGATGCAACGGCTGTTTTTGACGTTGACTCCATTGGACTGACAAACGTTGTGAATTGCCTGAATTCAGGTTATGACCTTGGGGGAAATCCTATTGAAAAGCCAACAGGATTTTTAATTGGTGTAGGTGTAAATCCGGGAGCTATTGATCTGGATTACGAAATCAGGAGATTTGAATGGAAAGTTAAAGCAGGCGCTGAGTTCGCCATAACGCAACCGGTATTTGACAGCGAGCTTTTTTATCATTTCATTAAACGGATTGAACATGTCAGGATTCCGGTTATTGCCGGAATATGGCCATTAGTAAGTATCAGGAATGCCGAATTTATGAATAATGAAGTACCCGGCGCTTCGGTACCTGATCATATCATGAAAAGAATGTATGAAACAAAAACAAAAAATGAGGCTCGCGAACTTGGACTGGAAATTGCACGGGGAACAATCAGGGAATTACGAGCGGATATAGCGGGAGTTCAGGTGTCTATGCCTTTCGGGAATATAAAATACCCCCTTGAAATACTCAAGGAGGTATTAAAAGAATTATGAAAAAGAAGTAAAAATTTGTAAAAGTAAATTTCTACATATATATATTGGATATGTCAATACTATCTAAGTATAAATTCAGAATTTCATCTGAATTTAATGCAAGAATCTGATCAATCTCGTCTGATCCCGGCAAATAATAGACCTCTACAAAAAATCCATATACACAATAAAGTTGAATACTATAAATGCCGTAGTTTCTTTCTGCTACATGCTGACCGTTGTTCAAAAGAACATAACTTTTTAAATCCTCGGTCAAATTCTGAAAGTCTAATGAAGTAATCACCTTGTTTTGATTTTAAGTTAATAATTTAATTAATTAGAAAAATTCCGATAATTGCTAAGGCTAAACTGATTAACTGAATGTAAAAAAGACTTTTTGCAAAACTCTCTTTTGATTCATGGAGTTCTTTGTTGGCTACTTGTTCATTGTTTGGATTCATTTTTACTTACCTTTTTGATTTGTTTTTTTTACCTTGTCGGAAATAGAGTATTAAAAAGCATACCAAAATTCATATCTTTAACTGTTTCAGTAACTTATTAAAGAGAATGGAGTGTTCCGGCATTATTCTATTATCCGAAAACAATAAAGATTTTCATTTTCGTAGATTAAGGATAAAAGAGAATATAGTTTAAAATGGGAAAAGAGTTTTAAAATGGTTCTGTGGTTTTATTGTTAAATGGTTTCACTGTTAAATTGGTTAAATCATTTGCGGGGTGCGGGGTATGGTTTGCGGGCAGGGCTGTTCAATTCTGTTATTTCATCTTATGTTAATGTTTATATTAAGACGCAGATTAGCACTGGTTATATATATTTATTTCATATATTTGCCAACTCAAATCTTATCACTATGAAAAAATTAACCTTAACCCTGTTTCTTTGCATTCTTTATCAATTATCGAGTGCACAAGTTGTAAATTTGGACATCAAAGTATTCCTTGAAGGTCCTTATTTTAACGACCAGATGACACCATTCTTAAACGTTCTTGGTTATTTGCCAGAGAACCAACCCTACAATAATGAACCGTGGAATTATGAAGGCAGTGAAGTTGTAGGAGCAATTCCATCTTTTAATGTTGTTGACTGGGTGCTTGTTGATTTATTGAAACCTACCGGAGATACAATTAATAAATCTTTTGAACTAATTGCACGTAAGGCAGGTTTTATTCTAACTGACGGTACGATAACCGATTTGGACGGTACAAGCTATCTATCTTACACAATTGGTAATATTACTGAGTTTTATGTTCAGATTAATCACCGGAATCATTTGCCGGTTACTTCAGCGATACCATTAACTGAAACAAATGGTGTTTACTCATATAATTTTACAACTGACGCTGAAAAAGCTATTGGTGGAGTGCATGCACAAAAACAAATGACACCGGGAGTATGGAGTATGTACGCCGCAGATGGAAACGCAAGTAATCAAATTGATAACAGAGATAAAAACGAGATTTGGTTGCCACAGGAAGGCACCTTTGGTTATCTTGAAGGCGACTACAATATGGACAGCCAGGTGGATGAAGACGACAAGATAGTGAAGTGGTCAGAGAATGTTGGTCATGGAATAAATATTCAAATATATCCTCCTTATGTATTTACTTGCGGAGATACTGTTATTGACCCAAGAGATGGAAATACATATACCACTGTATTAATAGGAGAACAGTGCTGGATGGCTGAGAATCTTAATATTGGTACTCGTATTGACGGCACAGGCGACCAGACAGATAATGGCATTATTGAGAAATATTGCTATAATAATGAAGATGATAGCTGTAATGTTTATGGAGGATTATACCAGTGGGAAGAACTAATGCAATATTTAACAACTGAAGGAACACAAGGTATTTGCCCGGAAGGCTGGTATTTACCAACAGATGATGACTGGAAGATATTAGAAGGTACTGTTGATAGTCAATTTGGCGTTGGAGACCCGATATGGGATCAGGGTGGGTGGCGTGGTTTTGATGCGGGAAAGAATTTAAAATCATTGACCGGATGGGCATCTAATGGAAATGGTACGGATAATTTTGGTTTTTCAGCCCTGCCAGGGGGAGTTCGTACTACAAGTGGGTTTTTTGCTACGGTTGGTACGAATGGTTATTTTTGGACTTCAAGTTTAGATGCAGGATTAGCAATAGAACGGGATATGGCATATTACTTTGATGGAATTGATCGTTCAGGTAATCAGCAGGCAAATGGATTCTCAATCCGTTGTATTAAGGGAATTGATAATCAAGCTCCAAACGAACCATCAAATCCTAAACCTGAAGACGGTTCTGTTAATATTAGTATTGATACAACTTTATCATGGTCGTGCTCCGACCCTGATGGGGATGCTTTAACATATAATATTTATTTTGGAACAGAAACAAATCCACCACTTATCCAAACTATTCATCCTGATACTTTTTATTTTCCTGGAATATTATTGTACGATACAACTTATTACTGGAAGATTGTTGCTTATGATATTCATTGGGATTCCACAGAAGGGCCGGTTTGGAATTTTACAACTAAATCATTTTCATGTGGTGAGGTATTAATTGATGAACGTGATGGTCAATCTTACAATACGGTTCAGATTGGAGATCAATGCTGGTTGGCGGAAAACCTAAATATTGGAACACGAATAGATGGTGTGAATAACCAGACGGATAACCAAATTATTGAGAAATACTGTTACAATGATATTGAAGACAGTTGTGATGTTTATGGAGGTTTATATCAATGGAATGAGATGATGCAATATACAACTATACAGGGAGTACAAGGCATTTGCCCATCTGGATGGCATTTACCCACTGATACGGAGTGGTGTACACTGGAAAATGAAGTTGATGCCGGAACAGTTTCATGCAGCGCAACTGGATGGAGAGGCATAGATGCAGGGGGCAACTTAAAAGAAACAGACACAACCCATTGGAGTTCACCAAATACAGGAGCAACAAATTCGAGTGGTTTCACGGCTCTTCCCAGCGGCTATCGCGGTACGGGTGGTGATTTCCTCATACTTACACTCGTCACCAACTTTTGGGCGTCGAGTGAGAGTGGTTCAAATGCCTGGGGACGGGACCTGGATTATACGGTCGCGCAGGTACGCCGACTCAACCACGCTAAGACGTACGGTTTCAGTGTCCGTTGTTTAAAGGACGAAACTGCTCCCAACCAGCCTCCTTCACAGCCTGCTAATCCGCAACCCGGTGATGGTTCCATTAACATCAACATTGATACAATTTTATCATGGTCTTGTTCTGATCCGGATGGTGATGATTTAACTTACAATATCTATTTTGGAACAGAAACAAATCCATCACTTATCCAAACTATTCATCCTGATACCTTTTATTATCCTGGAATATTATTGTACGATACCACTTATTACTGGAAGATTGTTGCTTATGACATTTATGGTGATTCAACAGCAGGGGATGTTTGGAATTTTACTACAGAAGTTCAACCATGGCAATGTGGAGATACAATTATTGATAGCCGGGATGGGCAAGTATATAATACTGTAGAAATAGGAACTCAATGCTGGATGGCAGAAAACCTGAATATTGGAACAATGATAAACGGCAGCAATAATCAAAGCCAGCAATATCCGGAAGTTATTGAAAAATACTGCTACGACGACAACACAAGCAACTGCGATACCTACGGCGGGCTATACCAATGGAACGAAATGATGCAATACACCACAACACAGGGTGTACAGGGCATTTGCCCACCTGATTGGCATTTACCCACAGACGAAGAATGGAAACAATTAGAAGGAGAGGTTGACAGCCAGTATGGTTATCCTGACCCGGAATGGGATGGTACAAGTTGGAGAGGTTTTGATGCAGGATTAAACCTTAAATCCGTAAGTGGCTGGTACTCCGGTGGTAACGGAACTGACCCTTATGGTTTTACGGCTCTTCCTGGCGGCGACCGCTATACAGATGGTAGTTTCTGCGGTCTCACGAGCGACACCTACTTTTGGTCGTCTAATGAGAGTGGTTCGGATGCCTGGTCACGACACCTGTATTATGACGTCGACGGCGTGTACCGTTACGACTTCAATAAGATCTACGGTTTTAGTGTTCGTTGCTTGAAGGATATTTCGCCTGCTGCTTGGAGTTGTGGCGATACTATTGTTGATAGCCGGGATGGACAAGTTTATAACACTGTAGAAATAGGGACACAATGCTGGATGGCGGAAAACTTAAATGTAGGTACACGAATTGATGGAGTGAATGACCAGATTGATGATGGAATAATAGAAAAATATTGCTATGATGATAATGAAAATAACTGCGACACTTACGGTGGATTATACCAATGGGATGAAATGATGCAATACAGCACAACACCTGGAGTGCAAGGAATTTGCCCGCCTGATTGGCATTTGCCAACAGACGAAGAATGGAAACAATTAGAAGGAGAGGTAGATAGCCAGTATGGTTATCCTGACCCTGAATGGGATGGTATAGACTGGAGAGGTTTTGATGCAGGATTAAACCTTAAATCCGTAAGTGGCTGGTACACCGGTGGTAACGGAACTGACCTTTATGGTTTTACAGCCCTTCCGGGCGGCGCCTGTTTCCCGAGCGGAACGTTCTACAATCTCACAAGTAGCGCCATCTTTTGTTCATCGAGTGAGAATGGTTCATATGCCTGGAAACGGGAATTGGTCTCCGGTTATGCACAGGTAGCCCGGTACAGTAACTCAAAGGCTTACGGTGTCAGCGTGCGGTGCGTGCAGGATTAGGTGTGCACAGAAGCTTGTTCAGGGTGCAAAGGCACATTGTATCTCTGCTCGTCCGGATTTGAGCGATAGATATCAGAGTTAGTTAGCCCGGACGGAAATAACATAAAGATTCCAGCCTGCCACTGAATATCGGGCTTTTTTGGATTTGAGAGAGGAAATGCGGGAAAGCTAATCCGAAAATTAATGATTAACGGATTTGTAATCCAGGACAGAATACCGAAAATTAACAGACTACTCTGCCTTGAATATAGAGTCGGATTGCAAATCCATGATTATTTACTTTCGGATTAACCAACGCACTATGCCGGTGCTCAAATCCGAAAGAGCTATGGCACATAAGACACGCCAAGTCGAAGTAAGCCCGTGTGATAGGGACTTGGCTTGTCGAAAAAATGAAACTTGCCCTGACGAAAAAAATCAGCGAGAACTTTTCAACAAAGCAAGTCCCTTTCCCGCTAATCCATCTTCGACTTGCTGTGTTTATCCCAATCTCCGGGCTTTTTTGGATTTGAGAGAGGAAATGCGGGAAAGCTAATCCGAAAATTTATGATTAACGGATTTGTAATCCAGGACAAAATACCGAAAACTAACTGACTGCTCTGCCTTGAATATATAATCGGATTGCAAATCCATGATTATTTACTTTCGGATTAACCAACGCATTAGTCCGGCGCTTAAATCCGAAAGAGCTATGTAATCATCAACCTCTGCTCGTCCGGATTTAAGTGGTGGGCATTAGGGTTAGCTAATCCGGGCGTAAATAATGCAAGAATAATTTAGCAAAAACAATACAAATAATTGTAATATTGTATAAATTATACAAAAAGATAGATATTGTACACAACCCTTTCAGGTTTACTCTGTTGGTGCTTTGGCGCGACATGAAAGCTTAAATACAAAGAAACCCGAACAATAAATGTCCGGGTTTCCTTTTTTGTAGTCCGTAGGGGAATCGAACCCCTGTTACCAGGATGAAAACCTGGCGTCCTAACCCCTAGACGAACGGACCAAATATTTATAAGAATAAACTATTTTCAAATTTTGGGAGTGCAAAAGTATTACTTTTTTTAAAATATACAAATTTTTTTTGCCGTTTTGAATTTGATTAAGGTGATTATTCCGGGTCAGCCTGAAATTTAAAGCCTAACCTTTTACCCGTTTTAATCTGCATGGAACCCAGGACAGCATTGAACTCCTTGACAGTAACTTCTTTCACGCTGTCGTAAGGCGGGGTTAATAAATCAAAATTTATTGTGTAAAGTATAGCCGACTCAAGAATATTGCCTGCTGTATCTTTATTCATTAACGAATTTGCAAAACTGTTATATAAAAATCCAATCTCTCTTTTCCCTTCAATGAAATAATGTTTATCTTTATTAATAAAAACCCTTCCTATCATGTAACCGACATCATTTACCCTGTCGTATTTAAAGGAATCGCTAAGGAAGTTAAAAATATTGATAATACCGCAATACGACCTGCTTATATCTTCTTTGATATAAGGGGTTTTCATTACTTCATGATCCCTCGAAAATTCAAAAACATTAGTGTGCATCATAAATACAAGTGTGTCGCCGCCAAATTTCAGCTCTGCTTCAAACTCTCCCCTGTCTTTATAAGTAAAAGGAATTTTTTTTGACCCTTCCAGCTTTAATGCTTCATATTTATCAACAAGATCTTGCATTCCCGCCTTCAGCATTTGAAGTGTATCTACCGTATTTTGATACACCAACTGTTTTAAGATAGCTTTTTTAACAAGGGTATCAAAAAGTTCCGGGGTCTTTTGTTTTCCTTTCATATCATAGCAAGGTTTGTTATTCAAATGTAAAGGAGAACTGAAAAATTTTAGATGATAGCTTATCAATTCCGTCAGTATAGATATTGCCCTCTCTTTTCAGAATGTCAAGAATTCCATAAGACATTTTCACTTCCGTTCCTAATTTGAACCATTCAAAATAAAAGTCAAATCCCACGCCTATTTCATAATAAATATCGTTCCTTTTAAGTTTAACCTGTACCTGCGACAGGTCTCTACTTTTATTAGCCTGAGAAGCCAGGTCAATACGGAAATTTACTCCTGTAAGCACATAAGCTCTGAAGTTATTTAATCGTTTCGATTTATATTTGAGATGAAAAGGTAATTCAACAAATGTGGAAGGAATGTTTTTCCTTATCTCGATAAGCTCCTGTTCACCATTCCTGAATTTCAATATTCTGTAATCTAAGTAACGCTCACCAAAAGTAAGAGAAGGAATAAACCTGAGATCAAAATAATTTCCTAAGCGGAGGTTAGAAACAATTCCAACGGTAAAACCTATGGTGGGGTCATCTTCAACAGAATACAGCATGGCAGAGTCAGCGGAGATTTCCTGTGCAGCTATCGAATCGAATATTTTATAATTAAGCCCTTCGATAGGTTTTATTGTGAAGTGCATTTGGTTCATGGCAAGTATAAACCCGAAGTGGTACTTGTGATAATCGTAAACGGGCATATTTACCACTTTTCGGGATTGAGCATAAGAATTTTTTGGAAATAAAATTATCAGGCAGACAATACTTATTAAGATGACTTTAAATAATTTCAAGGACTTGTTTTTTTTGTGATAATAATAACGGTTATTGTGATTTTTTATTTTTTGTGCAAATTTATATATATTTTCATTTTTAACCAAGTTGTCTGGCGTCAGACAGGCGAATCTATGTTTTTAATAATCATTACAGCCTAAGCTTAATTGCCTCGCTCAACAATTTTTCCTTATCCACAGGAACCACCCCTACCATTTCGCAAACCAATCCTCCGGCAAGGTTTGAAATAGTTGCTAATAACACAGGGTCAATATTCAGCGCAAGACACAGTGAAGCAATACTTATTACCGTATCGCCGGCGCCTGACACATCAGAAATTGACCGGACATACGAAGGTATGATCTTCGTGCTTTTTTGACCATCGTACTTATAATCAATAAAAATCCCGTCCTCTGATAAAGTAACCAGCACTATTTCCGTATTTATAACAGACCTTAACCGGTTAATGGTATTATTCAGTTCAAGCTGATTCTTCGAGTCAAAGTCTATCTTTAGTCCATCTTTCAATTCTTTCAGGTTGGGTTTAAATAAGGTAATATTATTATAAGCAGTAAAATTTCTTTTTTTCGGATCAACGGCAACCGGAATATTCAATTCGTTAGCCTTATTAACCATACTTCGGATCAGATCCTCTGAAATCACACCCTTATCATAGTCCTGAAAAATAATAACATCAATTTTATACTTATTAAGTATTTCCTGAAATCGCTCAAAAATCTCCTGCCTGTTTTTATCACTCAGGGTTTCCTCAATTTCTTCGTCAACACGCAATAATTGAACTTTGTTACCGATTACTCTGAACTTAGTCGTTGTTATTCGATCGGAACTCTTTATGATCCCAACCGTATCCATCTCCTGTTTCCTCAGCAGTCCGATGAATTCATTTCCTTTCAAATCATTGCCAACTACCGAGCAAAGAATTGGGTTTGCTCCCATAGCTTTTACATTAAGGGCAACATTAGCTGCTCCGCCCAGGCGGTTTTCACGCTTCTTCACCGAAACAATGGGAACAGGGGCTTCAGGGGAAATCCTTTCAACTTCACCCCAAAGGTAAGAGTCAACCATCACATCCCCGATTATCAAAACATTTAAGTTATTAAACGATTCGAAAAGCTTGATATAATCTTCTTTTTTCACTTTAATCAATTCTTGATTCATCTAAAGATATAAAAATAATGACAATAAATATCTGTTACTACGACAATTCAGCCAAAGCCTGTTTCATTCTGTTAAGGGCATCGACCAGATTATCATTTGAAGTTGCATAAGATATCCTTACACAATTAGGATTACCGAATGCTGACCCGGGAACTATTGCTATAAGAGCCTTATTTAACAAATAAAAGCAAAAATCCCTGTCATTTCTGATTTTTTCTTGTCCGTTCGATTTACCTAAATAGTAAGATATATTAGGGAAAATATAAAAGGCACCGACAGGTATGTTTGTCTTTATACCCGGAATATCTTCTAATAATTTAATAACCAAATCTCTCCTCTCTTTAAATGCAGTTACCATTTCTTTTAGCTCATTCGATGTGCCTGGATCGGTTTGCATGGCTTTCAGAGAAGCAAGCTGTGATATAGAGGATGCCCCGGAAGTAATTTGTCCCTGGAGTGTATCGCAGGCTTCGGCAATCTGTAGCTGAGCAGCTATGTATCCTATTCTCCATCCTGTCATAGCATATCCTTTCGATACACCATTTACAATTATAACCCTGTCTCTGATAGAATCGAATTGGGCAATACTTTCATGCTTGCCAATGTAATTTATATATTCATATATCTCGTCCGAAATAACATAAATATTCTGATGTTTTGCAATTACTTCGGCGATTCGCTGCAATTCTTCTTTCGAATAAACCGAACCGGTCGGGTTACATGGTGAACTGAAAAGAAACACTTTGGTTCTAGGAGTAATAGCAGCCTCTACCTGTTCCGGTGTTACTTTAAAATCCTGGTCAATCGTTGTTGAAATTTTAACCATCTTGCCCTGAGCCAGTTTTACGATTTCAGGATAGGAAACCCAGTATGGAGCCGGAACAATGACTTCATCTCCGGGATTAACAAGGCATAAAACCGTATTGGCAATAGATTGCTTAGCGCCGTTTGATACTACTATTTGCTCGTAATCAAAATCGAGGTTATTATCCCGCTTTAATTTATTTGCAATTGATTTTCGTAATCCTGGCAATCCTGAAACGGGCGTATAATGCGTATGATTTGCATCAATGGCTTCCTTAGCTGCATTTTTAATGCTATCGGGTGTATTAAAGTCAGGCTCGCCAATACTCAGGTTGATTACATTTTTTCCTTGCGCTTTTAATTGTCTGCTCCTCCTTGTCATCTCAAGAGTAGCCGATTCTGACAAACTTCTTATTCTTTCAGAAAGTATATTCATTTAAGTATTTTTATTATTTTGACGGCAAATGTAGTGAATTAAAAAAATTAAGTATCAAAATATTTTAGCGATGATTTATTATTTATTTCGATATTTGTAATAAATATAAAAGATGAAACTGATATCAATATCAAAAAAAGCTATTATAAAAATTTTATTGGTATCACTTCATATATCTATACTTATCCCTTCTCTTAATGCTCAAAAATATAACCTGTTCAAAGAATTTAAAAACATAAGCCGTCCCGAAAAATGGTGGGTTATTTTTCATCCTTTTATTGCAAAAAAAACATTATATCTGACGAAAGAAACTCTTTGGTCGGCTGACAGCATTAAAAAGACCGATATACTCGACGGCGATATCAGTGGCGGACAGGTAGATGCTTTTAAACACTCGTACCGGATGGCGTTACTTACACAGAGTTTTAAATGGCGAAAAGCCTGGAAGCTGGGTAAAGCACATGAGAAAGGTAATTATATCACTTTTAAAAAGGGTATAAAAAGAGGAAAAGAAAATCTTCCGGATAAAATAAGCTCGGAAATGGATTTATGGAATAACCTGAAAGGAATTGAAATAGGGTTGGATAATAAAAATTCAAGCCGGACGCAATTACAGGAAATTATAATTGATTCTATTGAGGCTGGAAATATGAAGATTATTAAAAAGAACTCATCGGGTAAATTTTTAAATTGTGAAGGCAATGTTATTCCAAATGATAGCTTAAAGGGAAAATGGATTAATAACAAATGCCTTGTCCCGTCGGATTATCGTGGTAAATAGGAGAGGAGTAAGATAAAAGACAAAAGTAAAAAGTTAAAAGGAAACCGTTAATATGAAACGGTCAGAGAAATTGAAAACAACTTTACAAAGTATTTTTTTTTGTAAATACTCAGCCGGGTTAATTATCTGTATTGTAAATAAATAACTAACATTTCTCACTTTGAATGTGGGCAATAAGTGTTAGATATACTAACGGAAATCAAGTTTGCAAATTTATGAGGTCTGATTTCGTCAGTATATTCAGCCTTTTCAAATTCAATAATTGCTGTTTTATGATAAACTTGAATGATCTATAAATTATTTCTATTTGAGGGATTGTTTTGCACCGTCCCGATAATTATCGGGATTAGCTCGGTGGTGAATTGTAAATATGAAATCGGCTTTAGCCATTCAAAAACAAATTATTCAGAAATATTAATGGCTAAAGCCACATTTGTCTGTAAATTAATTGACCCCGCCCTGAAGAGACGGGGCAAAATTCATTGATTCAAGAATTATGTAAGTGAGAAATGTTAATAAATAATATAACCACAAAGGGCACTATGAAAATTTACAAAGAACACAAAGAATTGTAATTGAATGTATTAGTCAATTGTGAACTTTGTGTAACCTTTGTGGACTTTGTGGTTAAAGTTTTATAATTCATACGATTAACTAATATTATTACCGGCTGAGTAGTTACAATTTAATTTATAAAAGTCAACCTGACAAAGCCGCCTTTTCCGAGAAGTTCATTTTTATTGAACATGCTGTTCAGGTACCCCGAACCCACGTGAATGCTTACTTTTTTATGGATATTCACACCAAGACAAAGTCCATAGTTCACCTTCCCGTAGCTGCTGTATAAAACAACCGGTGTGAGGTACAGCTTGTTTTTATAATTCCAGGTGGCAAAAATCTCGAACATGAATTTTGCGCTTAAAAAGGGATAATACGTTCCGTTTAAACCGGCATAAAATTGATTAGAAGCGAAATATTTTCCGGCAGAAAACCTGAGGCTGACAGGCAGTCCGGTTGTAAAAGAAGACGATTCGGGATCTTTAAATAAAATTCTTCGAAGGCTTTTGTAGGAATAATCATCAGGCAGATTATCATTTTGCGAGGAAGTTGTATCAACACCTACTCCATCAAAAACAAAATTTGTATCGATTTCGCCGATAAAGGTATCTCCGTTCCAAAAGATAAAGCCGAGGTTTCTTAAGTTAAGGTCAAAATGAAAGTCGTCGGGTTTGGTATAGGAATATTCCACATCGGCTGACAGTCCCAAACCGTTCATCTGATAAACTTCCGCCCAAACCGTGTCTGATAGTTTTGTATTTGCTAAAGCTGTAACATCCAAAAAATCTCCGTCAGGATCAGTATATAAGGTTGAATTTTGCACTTCAATGTAATCATAATTCTGACCGATATTTAATGCCAGATTCCATGTAAAATGCTGGTTAGCTTCTGAGGTTCCAAATCTGTATCCCATACCGCCTTTTAACTGGTTGAAATAGATACTGTAATATTTTGAATCGGTTGCTTTTAATATTTCTCCTGCAAAAGGCTTATTCCCAAGCAATAGTAATTTTATTAAATCATCATCGAGGTATATATCGAGATATCGCCTGTGCTCAATTCCTAAATATAAATATTTATTTCCCTTGTTCTTTTTCGAATTTATTTTTGCCCCTACCCCAATATTCCTTATCTGTCCGGCAAGAACAAAATCATTCATATTCTCAATTTGTGTGTTGATTAACTCTTTATCAAGAAATTTTGATTTATTAGCAGTGTTGAAAAACTCATTAGTAAAAGCGTTTGAATTAGATGCTTCATTTGCAAAAGCCGAAACCTGCCACTTCCATTCGGTTGATTCAGCCGGATCATACGGAAAATACGGATAATAAAATCCGATCTGGGCAAAAGAGGATTTTACCAGGATTATTGTAAATAATATGCTAAGAAGCTGTTTCATTCATTATTTATTACTGTTCAATTATAAATTGAAAGTCACCGTTAATTTTAAGCTCCATAATATAATCCGAATAAATTTTTACATGTTCATCATCTATTGAATTAATAAGTAATTCGTAATACCCGTATTTTGCTTCTTTTATTGATTTTTTTAAGTTGTCGGTTAACACAATGGATATTCTTGTTTCGGCAGGTTCTTCCACTTTTTGATCTGCACCGGGCTGGGCGCCTGTAATAAACGCATCATAAAGTAAAGTATCAATAGTCTCCATTGTTTCATTTTCCAGAAACAGGTTCATATCAAACGAAAACGGGAAACCGTTTTTGAAAATAAGTATTAAACGACCTTCGGTAATATTATCGAGCTTTACTCCTTCGCCATTCCATGTTTCTCTTTTCTCAATAAACATATCCTCAATTTTGACACCCTGCGTAACTTCAGCTTCCATATAAACCCTTATCGGTTCATCATAATAAAAGAAATTATTGTGGTTTGTGGAGTCGCCAAATATGTTTGACTGAATTTTGATTGTATAAGAAAATTTATCGGGCATGATTTCGATCATATCCGTAAAATTGGAGTTTGAAAAGTCGTAGGTTTGTATAAAAGGTTCAATAATCTGCAACCCATTGCCTGTCTGAACAGCTCTGTCGATAAATAAATTAGAATCAACCATTTCACCCTGCAACGGAACAGTTTCATTTGTACTGCTGTTTATTGCCAATAACTCAATAATTTTAAATAATCCTTCAACACCATAATTATTCTCTATCCTTAAAAATATCGTAGCATCCTTCATTGAAAAACCGGAAATTTCCAAATCGTCGAAAAGGGAAAAATCATATAATTCCGGTCCGAAACCAAAAGTGTTTTGCCCGAAATATCCTTTGGCGTAATCAATAACAATATTTTCAAAATAAATGTTTATAGCAAAAGAATCGGCAGGGTTTAGATAAACAGTTCCTTGTTCGTCGGGGTGCAATATTAACGCAAGGTAATAATTCAGCATATTATATTCAATTCCTTCCGAACCTCTTAAATCGAGTCTGTATTTTGAGAAATCATAAGTTTCGTCAATATTTTGTCCGGCAGGTACTTTCTCGGCAATCATAAAAGTATCTGCTTCATTTCTTACCGCTGAATTAATTCCGAATACGCATAACAAATCGCCTTCGGACTGATCTAATACTTCGAATTTAATTTCTCCTGATCTTATCACGGCATTTTCCAGTTCCACACCTTCTATATGAAAAGATGAAAAATCAAGGGGCCAGTCAAAAATCTCTTCGATAATAGTATCTCCCGGCTCCAGTGGAATTGGATTTGGCAAATATTGCAGGCTAAAACTCCAGCTAAAAAGAGTATCGGGTAACATAACAAGCGAATCAACATTAACCTCATACAGTTTTTTATCAAAAACAAAAGTGATGGAATTATCAGGATTTCCCTCAATTAAAGTATCACTTATAATATCGGATATTTTAACCGTATCGATAAGTAACGGAGCCAATAAATCAACATTCCATGAAGGATGAGGGCGCTCTTTCTGACAACCGGAGAAAGCAACAATAATCAAAAACAAAAGACAAACAATTTTGGTGTTTTGATTCATGGCAAGAAAAAAAGAGTAAGAATTCAGTGTATAAGATTTTTTTAGTTATAAGTTAGATGAAATAGAAAAAAATCAATCTTTCTTATTTAATTCGCAAAGCTATTTTCTTATATCTCCACAAGTTTGTTTTTAAAAGCGAATATTACGAGATTAACAGTATTATGCGTATCGGTTTTTAGTAGTAGATTTGTTTTATGTCTCTCGATGGTCCTGTAGCTTATATTTAATTCTTCTGCGATTTTATGGTTTGAATATCCTTTGCATATTAGTTCTAATATTTGAATTTCTCTTTTCGATATTTTTTGTATGATGGCAGTTTGTTTATCATATTGCTGAATAATAGTCTCTTTGGTAACATTTGCAAGTATCTCCTCTGAGAAATAATTACCACCTTTCATGACCTTGTTTATAGCTTTTTTAAAATCATCCAATTCTGAAGTTTTTAGCATATAACCCACTACACCTGCATAAATCATTTTATCAAAAAATTCGATATCCCCAAAGGTTGTAACGGCAATTATCTTTAATTCAGGGAATTCTTTACATACTTCTTCAGTTGTATCTATACCGTCAAGAATGGGCATGCTGATATCCATAAAGACCAAATCAGCTTTATAATTTTTAATAATTTCAAGAAATTCCCTGCCGTTTGATGCTTCGGCTACAACTCTAACATTTTCTATTTTATTTAGAAGTAATTTTAAACCACTCCTAAATATCTCATGATCATCAACTAATATTATATTATATGTTTTCATCTGATAATTACGATTTAAAATCTCCAAATTTACAATTTTATTTTAATAATAACATTAGTACCTGTTTCTTTCGAGCTGATTATTTTGCAAGTACCATTTACAACTTTAACCCTGCTTGTAATATTTGATAATCCCATACCTGTATGTGTTTTTGCTTTCATCACTCTATCAAAATCGAATCCTATTCCATTATCAGAATAGGTAAAAATTAAATATTTATTTTTTTTGGAAAAATTTATTTCTACTTTATCGGCAAAGGCATGTTTTAATGTATTATTGATCAGTTCATTAATAATCCTGTACAAGGTAACTCCCAAATCGTTATCAAGTTTATCATCAAACGTATCATCAACATTTACCGATATATTAAGCAAGCCGGTATTATTTATTTTGTTGCAAAATGTTTTTACAGAAGTAACCAGTCCAAAACGGCTTATAATGCTTGGCATAAGATTATTTGCAATTTCTTTTGTATTATGAACAGCTTCATCAATAAGTCCTTTTGAATAATCAAGAAGGTTTTGTTTTTCATCTTCATCATCTGTTGTCCTTAATAAACCGATATAGATGCCGATACTTGATAGCAGAGAACCTAAACCATCATGCAAGTCTTTGGCAAATCTTTTCCTGTTTCTTTCTTCTGTTTCAATTATGGCATTTAAAATTTTTCTTTCAGTTTGTTTTCGTTCGGTAATATCTCTACCTATTAATAATATAGCTTTTTCATTGCTATAATCTATGACCCTGCCTTTTATTTCAACAGGTATGATTTTTCCACTTTTTGATAAATGCTCCGATTCAAATGTATGCAAACCGGTTTCCTTAATTTCTTCTAATATTGGAAGCCTCATTTCAATATATTTCTCAGAATTTATATCTTTAAGGTGCATTTTCATAAATTCTTCTTTACTATACCCAAGTGCATCACATATTGTTTGGTTTACTTCAATAATATTTCCATCAAAATCAACAGCAAAAATTTCATCACTGCTACTATTAAATAAAGTTTTGAATCTTTTCTCCGATTCTAACTTGGCTTTCTCTGCCCTTTTTAAGGAATAAAATATTTCACCGATTAAAATAACACCAGCCGCTAAAAGTATTGATACTATAATGCCTAACCACTCATATACTGATGCTAATTTTTGAAAATCACCTTGATAGGTATATGGTAAAACGTCTATGATACGCCTTACCGCCATGAATAAAAATGCTGTCGAAATTAAAATCCATGACACCCTTCCTTTTGTAATTATAATTAATCTAAATCCTACAAAAGCAGCAAAGAATTGGAGCAAGATCGAGATTATTAATGCGATAGTAGTTAGCATATTATTAAATCATTGTAATCAGGATTGGTTATTTGTTTTTTATAAATGTTATGCACATATGCAAAGATGCGAATTTTTTTTAAATATTACAAATTCATTCTTCCAAAATTCTTCCCATAGTACCTGATACTACTTTTAACTCGAAAGTTTTTGCCGGAGGTTTATTTTTTTCAAATTTCCTGTAATATATCAGCACCAATGTGGTTTGACCGGCTGCAACAGTTTGAAATCTGAAAGTATATTTCCCGCCCGACCCGATATCATCACTATCGGGTTCAAACCCGGCTTTACCCAACTGTTTAATAAGTAATGTATCATAAGATACTGGTTCCCAAATATAGCCGGTAGATGGGTTTCCCGTTAATTCAATCTCAAACGGATCATCTATTCCAAGATATATTGTTCTGCCATTATCTTTCTCGGTAAACGGACTTGTACAGAATGTAAAAAACATACCGGATAACAGCATAAAAATTAAAATACAAATATTACGTTTCATGTTTTTGATTTTTTAAATTACAGAACGCAAATATAAACCAATACTTAATATTTAACGGTCAAAACAAATAAAATTTGCCCTCACCTTAGTAAATTACCTGCCTTAAATAGTAATTATTCCGAATCGGAATCTCGTCCCGTCCCAAAGTTTCGGGATTCAGGATCGGAATAAATATTTTAAGATTGTTACTCATGGTCTAATATTTTGACTAAATAATTTTTATCAAGGATTTTAATCTCTTTCCTGTGTATTTCTATCAAACCCCCATCTTTCATTTCGCCTATTGCTCTTGCTAACGATGGACGTGTAACTCCAAAATATTCTGCCAATTGATCCTGAGTTTTGTCAATTAAAAATTGCTGTTTCCCTTTATTTTTTCTTTCCAGACTTAAAATGTAATTTGCCAGTTTCCCTTTAATGGTTTTTAAAGATAAAAATTTTAATTTCTTTGTTACAAGTATAAATCTGTTTGAAATAATATTCAAATAATTTTCTAATATTTTTTTGTTCGATTTGAATAGTTGTAATAAATCATTTTTATAGATAATTAAAATTTTAGTTTTTGTGTTTGTTACAATGTTTACAAGCAGATTATTTTCGTCTGCAAACAAAAATGCTTCGGCAAATGTATCTGGAGCATTAATATCTTCTATTTTAATAATTTTTCCTTTAAGATCAACAGCTTCACCTCTTATGCTTCCTTCTATCAAAATATATAAATTTACACATTCATCACCGCTGTATGCAATAACTGTTTCAGGCTCGTAAGTTTTAATCTGATGATGTACAAGATTTAAAATATGGGCTACTTCACCTGCATTTATTCCTCTAAATATTGGAGATTCTGAAATTTTTGTGTACATACTAATTAAATATTAATTTTCTTCAAAATTATAAAATAATTGCTTATTCATAACTGTTGAAATATATGTAACAATTGCTTAAATTTGTCGTCAATTATTAATAAAAAAATAATATAACAATTGCTCTATGCTCAGAAATATATTTAAAACTGCTTTCAGGTTTTTGATCCGAAATAAAGGATTTTCGTTGATTAATATTCTCGGCTTATCAATTGGGATAGCTATTAGTATTATCGGTATATTATATGTAATTAATGAGTTAAGTTACGATAGATATAATAAAAACGCCGATAGAATATATCGTTTTGCAGTTGATGCCCTCATTGGAAATACGGCAATATATCAAACTTATACTCCGGCAGCTTTGCCACAGGCACTTTATGATGAATTTCCTGAAATAGAAAAAATTACAAGAATTGCAACCTTTGATGCATATAATTTCAGATATGATGATAAAGTCTTTCTCGAAAATAATGTTTTCGTTGTCGATTCTACCTTCTTTGAAATTTTTACTCTTCCGGTAGTTAAAGGCATGGATTCAAAATTATTATATGAACCATATACGGCAGTAATTACCAAAAGTACAGCCAAAAAATATTTTGGAACAGATGACCCTATAAATAAAATTATCAGGGGCGATACAACTAATTTTAAAGTTATTGCCGTGATTGAGGATGTTCCCGAAAATTCACATTTTCATTTCAACATTGCTCTTGCAATAACAAGTTTTGATGGATATTATAATAATCCGGCATGGTTTTCTAATAATTTCAGGAATTATTTTTTATTAAATGAAAACTACGATTATAAAGATTTGGAAGCAAAATTGCCTGATTTTACAAATAAATATCTTTTTAATGGGGATTATGAAAAAACGACTGCACATGGAAATAAATGGGAATATTACCTTCAACCACTTCTTTCAATTCATCTTAACTCTGATATTAGAGGTGAATTTGAGGTAAATGGAAGAAAGGAATATGTTTATATTTTTCTGCTCGTCTCAATATTTATTCTGTTAATTGCTTGTATAAATTTCATCAATCTTGCAACGGCAACTGCCACAAAACGATCGAAAGAAGTAGGAGTGAAAAAAACAATTGGGGTAAACAGAAATGAACTTTTTAAACAATTTCTATGTGAGTCGATATTAAGCAGTTTTTTTTCACTTATTGTAGCCTTGTTTTTTGTAGAAATAATTTTAGCATATTTACATGATTACGAAGGGATAAAAATGTCGATGCAATTTTTTAATAATTTTTATACAATTCCGGCATTAATAATTCTTGGTTTATTTATAGGATTTCTTTCGGGTTTTTATCCGGCAATCGTTATGTCGTCGTTTAAACCGATTTTTGCTTTAAGAAAACAAGTTGAAAAAGGGAGTAAATCGCCCTGGCTCAGAAACATTCTTGTTACTTTTCAATTTGGGGCTTCAATTATTTTATTAATAGGAACCTTTGTGATCTATAATCAATTGCAATTATTACAGAAAGAAAATTTGGGTTTTGATACGGAAAGAGTTATAGTAATTAATAATCCATCGGCTTTAGATAATAGTCAGCAATCGTTTAAAAATGATCTTGAGAAGCTTTCTTTCGTAAATAGTGCTTCTTATTCATTTCGATTGCCTGGTGAAAAATTCCCTAATCTTGGTTTTGGTGCTGAAAATTTAAAAGAAGGTTTTTCCCTAAACTTTTCAGCTTGCGATGAAGATTTTAATGATGTAATGAAGTTTGAGATACAAAACGGGCGTTTCTTTTCAAAAGAATTTGGAACCGATACTGCTGCCATTATTATTAATGAAGCAGCCGCAAAGCTGCTTGCTTATGATGATCCGATTGGAAAAAAACTTAACACCTGGGGTAATCCACCTATTTACTTTAATGTTATTGGGGTTATTAAAGATATTCATTATGAGTCGAAACACCAAAAGGTTCACCCAATGGGTTTTATTAATATGAATTCTTCTTTTGGAATTAATCCTGGAAATGTTAGCGTTCGCGTTACTCCGGGTGATTACAGGCTTATGATTGAACAATTAGGTGACTTGTGGAATAAATATTCTTCTGATATTCCTTTCGAATATTCGTTTTTTGATCAGGATTATAATCAACTTTATCAAAATGAAATTAATACAAGAAAATTGTTTTTTGCTTTTTCATTTTTAGCAATCTTCATTGCCTGCCTCGGATTATTAGGACTTGCTTCATTTATGGTGCAACAAAAAACCAAAGAAATCGGGATAAGAAAAACTTTTGGCGCTTCACCATTTTTAATTACCATCCAATTGACCAAAAAATTTATTCAGTGGGTTATTATTGCAAATATAATTGCCTGGCCATTAGCCTGGTATTTTTTCAACTCATGGTTAAATAATTTTTCATACAGATGTGATATTGAATGGTGGTTTTTTGTAGTTGCAGCTATTATCTCTATATTAATTGCTTTGATTACTGTTAGCTATCAAACAGTAAAAGCTTCAAAAGCAAATCCTATTGATTCTTTGCTTTATGAATAATAAATCTTTTAGTTAAATAATAGCTAAATAATATTTAGCCTAAGCTTTGGAACCAAATAGACGAGAAAAATAAACGATTACCAAATGCGGGTTTAATAAATAAAAATAGTTGATAAAAAAGCTGCATTTGATAAGGAGAAAATGAAAGGACTGTTTTTGTTTTAGATATAAAATATTCTATCCTCATATATTCCTTTGAAACCAAGTATGTATGAGAATATTGAATTAAAATTTATTGTAAAATGCGTCTATCTCTGATAATTCAGTACTATGAGGAAAATAACCGGCAACCATGTTATTATCTGTTTGTTACATTTCCTTTATCTCAAAGATATTCCCACTTTTATCTTTAATAAATATTAAATCGAAAATATCTCTTTTTCTACGGATACATTCATAATTTTGGGCTTCTGCTTTTGTAATAAGAGTTTCCCTGTCTTTTATTGCTAAACAAATATGATCAAATCCTTGCTTTAGTTTTTCATCAGTAATAAATACTTCCAAAAACAAATCATTTTTTTGCAAATAGAAAACATTAGTGTCTTTTTGAATGCCAAATATTTTTTGAGCTAAAATTTTATTCAAAACAAAGGTTTTTACTTCTCTCATTCCGAGTATATTGAAATAGAAATCTTTAATTTCTTCAGCCTCAGAAATAGTTAGTGCAATATGTTCAAGTTTCATTTTTAAAAATTTAATAAATAGCCAATTATGCCTGTTATGAATGCAAAAATAATATTGATGAATTTCACTGAAAAAAATCCACGTTTAGATTCTGCAAGTAAAGGAAGCGTTCCATGTCCATCTTGAGATATCGAACTTGCGAGAAGTATGCTGAATGGAATAGCCCCTTGTGCAAATAGTGTAACAAATATTAAATGAGGACCCGATTCAGGAATGATCCCCATTAGTACTGCAATTACAAGGACAATTAGCATATTTTCTGTCATCCATGATTGAATATCAATAAAATTTGTTAAAAAATGAAACGCTAACAGAGTCCCGAATGTCCACAAAAAAATTCGAAGGAGGTGTATCTTTACAATATGATCCCAAAGATGTTTTTTAAGAAAATGTTCAGGTACACTAATAACAATAAATAATGATAAACTAACAACGAGCAGTATTGTAATTTTTATCCAGATTTCCGAATTAGCGGCAAGAGTACCTGTTAAGACAGCAATTAGAATGGATAGAACAATTATTGTTATTATTACACGAAATATTGATGGTTTAAGCAGAGACTGTAAAAATTTATCTTTCTGAAAACATTTACATTGTTCTTCGGCATGAAGCGGAAATTCATTTTCTGCAAATTTATTTATAAATTTTTCTGATAAAGGAATTTTATCGGTGATGTAACCGGCAAAAATACCGACTCCAAATAGTACTAAAGTTAATAACACAGCTTTTTGAGGAAACATGGCAAACATAACAAAAGCTGCATCACCACTGGTGGCTATCATTGCTGTTACTATTGCACCAAATGAAATTAACCGGTGAGAAAACAAAGCGACAGCCGTAAATGCACCGAGGCATCCTGGAATAGCACCTAAACAAGCAGCTAATAAATACTGTTTCCATCTATTCCCTGAAATATTTTTTTGCCAAATTCCATTGGTTTGAACATTGACATACTCAATAACCAGCATCATTACAAAAACAAAACCGGTTATCATTATGGCTTCTTTTAGAACCAGATAAATATCATTTATCATTTAAATTCAAAATTAATATTTTTTTCTTTGCTCTTGCAAAATATATCCCGGCTGTTAAACCGGCAGGACCTCCACCTAATATAATTGTATCAAATATTTCTTTTTTATAAAGCAAAAAATCAGGTTTGTAACATAAGTTACAATCTTTTATTCCGCAGCATTGTATTTTTGTAAAATAAATTTAAAAGCTATTTTGCATGAAGCGGGATATTATAAAAATAGACGAAGAATTATGTGATGGTTGTGGGCTGTGTATCCCGAATTGTCACGAAGGAGCTTTGCAAATAATTGATGAAAAAGCAAGGCTGATAAGTGATTTGATGTGTGATGGTCTTGGCGATTGTATCGGACATTGCCCGAAAGGAGCAATAACAATTGAACAACGAGAAGCTGAGCCTTACGATGAAATTGCTGTAATAATTAAACCTGAAAATTTAATTAAAAAAGAAGAAAATATGGTTGAAGAAAGTACTTGTAGCGGTGGATGCCCTGGTTCGATGCCGGTTGATTTTAATATTAATATAGAACAAATGAATAAAGCAGCTTTACCAAAAACTGAACAGCAAACATCTCAATCTGCATCAGAGCTAAGGCATTGGCCGGTTCAAATGCACTTAATTAATCCCGCAACTTCGTATTTTAAGAATTCCGATTTGCTGCTTGCAGCCGATTGTGTTGCTTTTTCAATGGGTGATTTTCACCAAAATTACTTGAAGGGAAAAACCCTGATAATTGCTTGTCCGAAACTTGATTCAGGTATTGAAACTTATATAGCCAAAATAATAAGTCTGATTGACGATGCAAAAATTAACACAATAACAGTGATGATGATGGAAGTACCTTGTTGCAGTGGATTATTACAAATTGTTAAAACCGCAACTTCACAAGCAAAAAGAAAAGTGCCGGTTAAAGCTATGATAATAGGAATTAAAGGAGAGGTTATATCAGAAGAATGGATATGAAGAAAGTCATTAATTTTAAAATTTCTGATTATAACCCCGAAGTTTCGGGGCTATGATTTAACCAAAAAATTATGAATTCTTTTATCGGTTTTTCTTTGTGTTTCATAGTGTCTTTGTGCCTTAGTGGCAAGAGTTCTTTTTTTTCACCACTAAAGCACAAATTCACTAAATCCCACTAAATTATTTTCAACTTTTTTTTGTGGGGTTTTGTGTCTTGGTGTTTTTGTGGCAGGAGTTTTTTTTGTCACGAAGACTCAAAGGCTCGAGGGTTCACTAAGTTGCATATAATTAGCAGTTTAATACTTTTAACACATTAAAACGTTACAATCAATAAAATTTCAATAAATTCATTAAATATAAACTAATAAAAAATAAAATTATGAGTATGTTTTGTTATCAATGTCAGGAAACAGCCAAAGGAACCGGCTGTATAATAAAAGGTGTTTGTGGCAAAAGCGAAGATGTTTCGAATTTGCTCGATTTATTAATTTACACTTCAAAAGGTATTTCAATCTGTTGCGAAAATGCCGAAATTGAAGATGCCGAAGTTAATGATTTTGTTGTTGATGCCCTTTTCACATCAATAACCAATCTTAATTTTGATAAATATGTGATTGCTGAAAAAATTAAAAAAGGTTTGGAATTGAGAGACAGTGTAAAATCTCAATGCAAAGACCCTGAATGTGCTTGTAAATTGCATGATGCAGGAAACTGGACAGGCAGCACAATTGAAGAATTTGAGAAAAAAGCCAAAACAATCGGTGTTCTTTCTACGGAAAATGAAGATGTACGTTCATTAAGAGAATTATTGATTTACGGACTCAAAGGTTTGGCTGCATATCTTCATCATGCTATGGCTCTCGGATACAACGATAAAAGCATCCACAAATTCATAAAAAAAGCCTTGTCATCAACTCTAAACGACAATCTTTCTGTTGATGAACTTGTTGCACTTGTTTTGGAATGTGGAAAATATTCTGTTGATACAATGGCGTTGTTAGATAAAGCAAATACCGAATCTTACGGTAATCCTGAAATTTCTGAAGTAAATATTGGTGTTGGAAATAACCCGGGAATCCTTATCAGCGGACACGACCTGAAAGATATGGAAGAACTTCTGAAACAAACCGAAGGAACAGGTATTGATGTTTATACTCACGGAGAAATGTTACCTGCAAATTATTATCCGGATCTCAAAAAGTACAAGCACTTTATTGGAAATTATGGTAATGCATGGTGGCAGCAAAATAAGGAATTTGATTCTTTCAACGGTCCGATTTTAATGACAACCAATTGTCTTGTCCCGCCAAAAGAAGCGTATAAAGCCCGTGTTTACACAACCGGTTCCGTAGGATTTGAAGGTGTAACTCACATCCCGGACAGGGAAGAAGGTAAAGCAAAAGATTTTTCTCAAATTATTGAACATGCGAGAAAATGTGAAGTTCCGGTTGAAATTGAAACAGGAAAAATTGTTGGCGGATTTGCTCATAACCAGGTTATGCAATTAGCTGATAAAATTGTAGATGCAGTTAAATCGGGAGCAATCAAAAAATTCTTTGTAATGGCAGGTTGCGACGGGCGTCATAAAACAAGAAATTATTATACCGAGTTTGCCGAAAAACTTCCGAAAGATACGGTTATTCTTACAGCAGGCTGTGCCAAGTATCGTTACAATAAACTTAATCTTGGTGATATTGGCGGTATTCCGAGAGTTTTAGATGCAGGGCAATGTAATGATTCTTATTCGTTGGCAGTTATTGCTCTTAAACTTAAAGAAGTATTTGAGCTTAATGACATCAATGATTTACCGATTGCTTACAATATTGCATGGTACGAACAAAAAGCAGTAACTGTTTTATTAGCTTTGCTTTATCTTGGTGTAAAAAATATTCATCTCGGACCGACATTACCTGCATTTTTATCACCGAATGTAGCAAAAGTTCTTGTTGATAAATTCGGTATAGCCGGAATTGGCGAAGTTGAAGATGATATTAATATGTTTATGGCATAAATAATATTCAAATTTATAATAAGTCATTATAAAATCATCTGAAAAAATTAATTTTGGGATTTTTAATATCAGAGTTTATAAGTAATGATATATTATGAATTTTTTTAAGGTAAGTCATACCGTACATGTAGCACTTTCTGCTTTTTTGTGGAGTTTTTTTGGTTTAGACATGAACTATGTAGCATCAAAATGGCTTGTTTATTTTAGTAATGATGTTAAGATTAGGTTAATAATAATAGGAGTTTTACTTGGTTTATCAATGGCAATATTCTTATTTAACAAGCTTGTTAAAAAAAATATTATCAGAATTAAAAACTTACCGGAAAGGTCAAATATATTATATTTCCAATCGTTGAAAAGTTATATTTTAATTGCCTTTATGATTGGTCTTGGAATAACAATACGAAAATCGGGTTTGGTTCCTGACTATATTCTTTGCCCTATGTATATTACAATAGGTGTAGCTCTGTTTACATCAAGTTTTATTTACTATAAAGAGCTTGTTACAAGAATTATCTTTTCCAATTAATTTATTATTTTGACCGACTCTAAATTACCATAAGTTCTCGAAAAAAACAGAAAAACATATATTATATTTAAAATATAACATATTATTGCAATCAAATCATTGCACTTCAGGTTTTATGATTAATAAAATCACAAAAGGTTTAACACCACCAAGGAATTGGAGAATACCGGTAATTCTTATACTGGGAATATTCACAGGCTTAGGAGCCTATTCTGTTTATTTATCAAAAGCATGGTCGTATCTGTCTGAAGACCCGAAAGCTTGCGTAAATTGTCACATTATGGCACCGCAATATGCTACATGGAATCATAGTTCACACAGAGAGGTTGCCAATTGTAACGATTGTCATGTTCCGTATGATAATTCTTTTAATAAATATTATTTTAAAGCCAAGGATGGCCTTAATCATGCCACATTATTTACCATGAGAGCTGAAAGACAAGTGATCTTTATTGGTAATGAAGGTAAAGAAGTAGTAAAAGAAAATTGTATCAGATGTCATACACATTTATTCGAACAATCGAAATTAATTTCGCAAACAAAAGGCAACTATCAGGTTCATAATACAGATAGAAAATGCTGGGAATGTCATAGAGAAATCCCTCATGGCAGGGTTAGTAGTTTATCCAGTGTGCCAAATGCAAAGGTTCCTGTACCGGAAAGTCCGGTTCCGGTATGGTTAATAGAATTAATAAAAAAATAAAAAATAAAATACTGAATTATGAAAACTAATAATGAACAAGTAAAACGCAAACCCTGGATAAACTGGGTGTTATTTCTAAGTGCTATGGTAATAGTATTTCTTTTAGGGTTACTTGCATCTTCAATCATGGAAAGAAGAGCTGAAGCCGTATTTGTTTATACGCCACAAGTAGAGCTTTCAGATTGGGAACCCAGAAATGAAGTTTGGGGTGAGAATTACCCAAGAGAATTTCAATCTTATTATCAAACCGAAGACACTACTTTCAAATCGAAATACAATGGTGGTGCTATGATTGATATGCTGGAAGTAGATCCCCGATTAGTTGTTCTTTGGGCAGGTTATGGATTTTCAAAGGATTACAATCAGGGCAGAGGACATTATTATGCAATTACAGATATTCACAATACATTAAGAACCGGAGCGCCAACAGGAAAAGATGATGGACCCATGCCCCCCACTTGCTGGACATGTAAAGGTCCTGATATACCCAGAATTATGCATGATTTAATGGATAAAATGGGGGCTAACGAAGGTGTAGCAGAATTCTACAGAGGCAAATGGGCAAGATGGGGTGAAGAAATTGTTAACCCAATAGGATGTGCCGATTGTCACGATCCTGAAAATATGAATCTTCGTATTTCCCGGCCAGCCCTTATCGAAGCTTTCCAAAGACAAGGAAAAGATATTACCAAAGCAACTCATCAGGAAATGAGATCGTTGGTTTGTGCGCAATGCCACGTGGAATATTACTTTGATAAAAATAAATTTGAAGGTAGTGCTTATCTGACTTTTCCATGGGACAAAGGTATGACCTGCGAAGACGCCGAAGCTTATTACGATGAAATGGGTTTTAAAGATTGGACTCATAAATTAAGTAAGGCTCCTATGCTGAAAACACAACATCCGGGCTATGAGATTTACCTTACAGGTGTTCATGCTGACAGAGGTGTTTCCTGTGCCGATTGTCACATGCCTTATAAAAGCGAAGGTGGAGTAAAATATACCGACCACAAAATTCAAAGTCCTCTTAATAATGTTGCTAATTCCTGTCAGGTTTGTCACCGCGAAGAAACTGAGAAACTAATAGCTAACGTTTTTGAAAGACAAGATAGAATTATCCAAAACAGAGATAAATTAGAAGAATTAATCGTTCGTGCTCATGTTGAAGCAAAATTTGCCTGGGATAATGGTGCAACTGAAGAGCAGATGAAAAATATTTTAATGGATATCCGTCATGCACAATGGAGGTGGGATTATTCAGCTTCCAGTCATGGTGGTTCATTCCATTCACCGGTAGAAACCGGACGAATTATCTCAACCGGCATCATTGTCGCCCAGGAAGGTAGAATTAAATTAGCAAGATTATTGGCTGAACTTGGCTTCAATAAAGAAATACCTTATCCTGATATTTCCACAAAAGAAAAAGCTCAGGAATATATTGGCATGGATGCTGAAAAACTAAATAACGAAAAGCAAAAATTTTTAGATACTTTAGTTCCACAATGGCTGGAAAACGCTAAAGAAAGAGAAGATTCGTGGGGTGTTAAAAGTCTTTGATTAACTCTAATGAGCAATAACAAAAGGTTTATTTGGCAATATCCATGGGGGTATGCCGAGAGTTTTATTATTGCAATTACCTTATTGTTTTTAGGTTTTGCAATAAATTATACAGGAAAAAGTACAGTATCTGCCATTCAATTGCCGGTTAATTTATATATGGGGATAGCGATAATAATTCTATTATTGCTCATTTATTTTCTTTTTAAGAAAAAACCATTTGTAAAGTGGCTTTCCGGTACGCCGGCTGCAATAAGTGCAATTTGTTTTTACACTTTCCTTGTGTTGTTAATGGGTTTTATTCCTCAGGGATCACCAAAAGCAAGTGGTCTTTTTCATGAAATTGGTTTGTCTGATATAGTTTCAAGTCATACATTCTTATTTGCACAAATCTATTTCTTAGTTATTTTAGGAATGGTAACTTTAAGAAGAAGCTTTCCTTTAAAAGGTAAAAATATTGGTTTTTTCTTAAATCATTTTGGACTATGGCTAACCTTGTTTGCTGCGAGTATTGGTGCAGGAGATTTACAAAGAGTAACCCTTACAGCAAATATGACAGATGCTGTATTTTATGGAGTTGATCAAAATAAAAAAACTATTCATGATTTAGGTATTGCTATACAACTTAAAGAATTTAATATAGAGGAGTATCCTCCAAAAGCCTTTATTATTGATAATAAATCAGGGAGTATTCTTAATAAGCAGCTATTTTATCTGGAAAAAGGTAATAAAGGCGAAATTATAGACCGGGAAGTAGAGGTAACAGAATTTTATAAATATGGTGTTTACATGGGTGACAAATTTCATCCGGTATATGATATCGGAGCTGCACCGGCTGCTTATGTAGTCATTAGAAATAAAAAAACTAATGAAGTAAATGAAGGTTGGATAAGTTGCGGAAGTTTTCGGTTTCCTGGAAAATTTTTAGAATTATCTGATGGAATGTTACTCGTAATGGCTGATCCTGAACCAAAAAAATATTCTTCTAAAGTTAAAATTTATACATCTTCAGGTGATGCTCTTGAAACAATTATTGAGGTAAATAAACCGGTTACTGTTGACGGGTGGAAAATTTATCAGTTGAATTATAACCGCGATATGGGTAAATGGTCGGATATAAGTATTTTAGAATTGGTTAAAGACCCCTGGATTTCTGTTGTTTATTTTGGAATATTTATGCTTATTGCCGGGGCTATTTATATGTTTTGGATTGGGAATAAAAAAAAACGTATTAATGGATATTCTTAACTTTAATAATACTGCTTTTATAACTATTGCTTTATGGATAATTGGATCGCTTTTGATTTTATGCGATCAAAAAATAAAAAATGGCAGATTAATTGGTAATTTATTTACCATTATTGGCACATTGGTTATTATTGTTTTCGTAATTACTTTATGGATAGAAATTGAAAGACCTCCATTACGAACACTAGGAGAAACCAGGCTATGGTATGCTGTGTTTCTGCCAATAGTAGGTATCCTTACTTTTGTCAGGTGGCAATATAAATGGTTTTTATTTTATAGTCTGGGACTGGCAATATTATTTTTAGTAATCAATATTTCTAAACCTGAAAATTTTGAAAAAACTCTCATGCCTGCATTACAAAGTCCATGGTTTGTTCCTCATGTTATAGTTTATATGCTTTCGTATGCATTATTAGGTGTTTCGTCTGCTGTTTCAGCCTGGGGGCTTTATTTAATCAAGTTCAAAACTTTTAAACCTGAACTTCTTGATAAGG
>JADHVR010000033.1 GCA_016783885.1 Bacteroidales bacterium | reverse complement strand
ACTTTTAATCCTGATTCGTCAATTATTCTCTTTCCTTCGTCTGAATTAGTACCTTGCAACCTGACAATGATAGGAATGTTAATTTTACCGATTCTTTTATAAGCATCCACAATACCCTGAGCAACGCTGTCGCATCTGACAATACCTCCGAATATATTCACAAAGATAGCTTTAACATTCGGGTCTTTCAGAATGATCCTGAAGGCTTCTTCCACACGTTTCGAATCGGCTGCTCCGCCTACATCTAAGAAGTTAGCCGGGTCGCCTCCCGCCAGTTTGATAATATCCATAGTAGCCATAGCAAGTCCGGCGCCATTTACCATGCACCCAACATTTCCCGTAAGTTTAACATAACTCAGATTATAACGGCTGGCTTCTATCTCTATCGGATCTTCCTCGTCAAAATCGCGCAATTCGGCAATATCAGGATGGCGCATTAGTGAATTGTCGTCAATTACTACTTTTGAGTCGGCAGCAAAGATATTGTCGTTAGCAGCTTTAATAACAGGGTTGATCTCGAAAAGGGAGGCATCAACACCAATGTATGCTTTGTACAGCGCCAATACAAACTTTACCATTTCTTTAAAAGCGTTGCCACTTAGTCCAAGATTGAAAGCGATTCTTCTTGCCTGGAATGTTTGTAACCCAACCTTAGGATCAATTTCCTCAATAAAGATTTCTTCCGGCGTTTCCTCTGCAACCTGTTCAATATTCATTCCTCCACGGGGCGAATACATAATCATGTTCCTGCCTGTTTGCCTGTTTAAAAGAACAGACATGTAAAACTCCTGTGTTTCGGATTTGCCCAGGTAATAAATATTCTGTTCAATAAGGACTTTTCTGACTTTTTTCCCTTCAGGTCCGGTTTGGGGCGTAACAAGCTGCATCCCGATGATCTGGTCGGTAAATTCATGTACCTCATCCAATGTTTCGGCAATTTTTACACCACCGCCTTTTCCGCGTCCGCCTGCATGTATCTGGGCTTTTACCGCCCATTTATTAGTTCCCGTTTGATTTTGCAGCTTTTTGGCTGCAACCATTGCTTCATCGGGCGACAATGCAACGATTCCCTTAGGTACTGAAACACCGAATTTTTTTAATAAGGATTTTCCCTGGTATTCGTGAAGGTTCATTTATTTTTTATCAACGATTTCAACTAATTCGATTTCGAAAATCAGTAAATCATTTGCTTCGATAATACCTCCGGGGCGTGGGTTTTCTCCATAAGCTATACCAGGAGGAATATACAATATCCATTTTGACCCAGTTGGCATCAATTGTAATGCTTCGATCCACCCGCTAATTACACCGTTTACCCTGAATTGTGCGGGATTTCCTTCGGCTGTGCTGTCAAATTCTTCTCCGTTTATCAACGTGCCTTTGTAATTCACCTTAACCATATCAGTTGCTTCAGGTTTTGGTCCGTCGCCTTCCTCTATAATTTTGTATTGTAAGCCGCTTTCAGTAGTGATGATACCTTCTTTCTTCCCATTTTCTGTAAGAAATTCTTCCGCTTCTTTCAGGTTTTTTTCTGCTTTCATCGTCCTGACTTTGTTGAAATAATCCCTTACATAGTTGTTTGCAACAGTCGGTTCTATCAGAGGTTCGGTTTCATTAAAAATATCTTCAAAGCCTTTAGCAATAGCATCGGCATTAATTTCCTCGAATCCGCTTTTTTTGACATTCGTTGCAACATCAATTCCGATAGCATAGCTTACACTATCCAAATCATTTTCGAGTTTTACCTCTTTCTTTGAACTTGTAATCTGATCACATGCAACAAACAAAAACATTGCTGTAATTGTAAAGATTAAACCTGTTGTAATTCTAATAATTTTCATGTTAATTTGTTTTTAATTTAACTTTAATAATTTAATATCATAAACCAAAGTTGCTTTTGCGGGTATTTTATTCATATCACCCGTTAATCCGAAAGCAAGGTGCGAAGGTATAATAAATTTTGCTCGGTCACCTTTTTTTAATAATAAAATTCCTTCTTCCAAACCACTCTCAACACCGCCTTTACCAATCAGAAATTCTTTATATCCATCTGATTCAGATGTATAGCAAGTATCTCCGTTGAGCAGGCTGACTGTAAAATGTATTACAGCCACTTTTCCGGTTTCTGCTTTTGGTCCATTTCCTTCTTTATATATCATATATCGCAGCCCGGTACCGGTTTGTTTCATTGTCCATCCATACCTGTTAATATAATCCTCTATTTGTTCGTCTTCTGTTTTAACAAGCTTTTTGTTAACTTTCATCAGAGGTTCTTTGTACTCAGCAGGATTGATTTGTTTTTCGGGAGGCTTTTCATTTTTGCATGATAGGAAAATGGAAGATAAAAGAAAAAGTAAAATAAATATTTTGAGTTTGTTAAAGGGAAGTAATTTAGAGTGAACCATATATTGGATTGTGCTAATATTAAGAGATGAAAATAACTGCCACCAAGACACAAAGACACGAAGAATCACAATTTTGAAATTTCGATACTTTGTGTTCACTTTGTGTCTTTGTGTCTTGGTGGCTATTTTGCCCGAAATATCGTACACTTTTTTTTATTTTATACTATTTTAAGATAATTGTTCTTTATATTCCTCTAATAAACGTTCAAATTTTTCCAATGTTTTATCCATAGTAGTATATGAATCGCCACCGGCAGCATTTTTATGACCACCCCCTTCAAAGTGTTTCCGTGCAAAACTATTTACTGAAAAATCACCCACCGAGCGGAATGATATCCTGATCTTGTCTTTTCTCTCCGTGAATAATGCGGCGAATTTTATCCCTTTAATAGACAAAGGATAATTTACAATGCCTTCAGTGTTGCCTTTTATGTATTGGTACCTTTTAAGTTCGTCAATGGTTAAAGAAATATAAGCGGTACAATACTTCGGAATAATTTTTAATTTTTCGCTCAAACAATAACCCAGCATTCGTATTCTGCTTTCCGAGTATGTGTCATATACAAGGCGGTGGATATGTGCACCGTCAATGCCTTGTTTGAATAATTCGGCAACAACACGATATGTTTTTTCAGAATTACAGTCAAAACTAAACGATCCGGTATCCGTCATAATGCCCACATAAAGACATTCTGCAATGACTTTATTGAACAGGTTTGGGTTTACTGACACGATCAGGTCATAGATTAGTTCGGATGTAGATGAAGTTTCGGTAGTTGAATAAACAAGGTCATAAGCCGTTATTTCGGGCTGAACGTGATGGTCGATCAGGATTTTTGTACACGCTGCTTTTTTAAAAGACTCTGTTGCTTTTCCAATCCGGTTTGGTGCATTGTAATCGAGACTGAAAATCAGTTCGGCTGAATTGAAAAGAGAATCACAATAGTTTTTGTCGTGTTCATAAATCAGGATTTGCTCCTGACCCGGCATCCAGGCAAGGAAATAGGGATATTTATCCGGTACTATTATATAAACATTATGCCCCAATTGTATTAAAAAATGATACAGAGCTAAAGACGAACCAAGCGCATCGCCATCAGGATTGCTATGTGAAGTAATCAGTATATTCTTTTTGGCTGTAAGTAACCCTCTTAGCTTAGAAAAATCAAATGTTTTCAAAAAATATAAGATTTAAAATTTCAGGACGCAAATGTATAAAATATCCTTAATTTTGCCGACCTTAAATTAAAATTATAAAATTATGACAGGAAACATCACATTGACAATGGTTAAGCCAATGGCTGTAAAAAAGGGATACATCGGACCTATTCTGGCGAAAATCAACGAAGCAGGATTTAAGATCATTGCTATGAAATATACAAAACTTTCGCTTGATCAGGCAAAGAAATTCTATGAAGTGCATAAAGAACGCCCATTCTATAACGACCTGGTGAATTTTATGTCGTCAGGGCCTATAGTAACTGCAATACTTGAGAAAGAAAATGCTGTGGAATCATATCGTAATTTTATCGGAGCAACAAATCCGGCAAATGCTGAGCCGGGTACCATTCGTGCTTTATACGGCACCGACTTAGAGAAAAATGCAGTTCATGGTTCCGACAGTGATGAGAATGCCATTATCGAAAGTGATTTCTTTTTCTCAAAAGTTGAGAGGTATTAAGATTTACGAGGTTAAAGACCTTCCGGTGTCTGCATCCCGATATTTATCGGGATGGAAGAGTCTGATGAACTGGAAAAGCCTGAATTGAGTTTATTGTAGAGCTTGTCAGGGCGGAAAACCTGAAAGAGTCTGAATAATCAGGTTTGTTATAGCAGTCAGGAATTTATTTTGGCGAATACTCCCTGAAAGTTTTATTTTTGTATAATACTACTATCTTTTCAATTTCTCCTGACTGAACTTCCTTTTCTTCAATTACGTCAGGAAAAGATGGAACAGGAATCTTTTCTTGTGGTTTTTTTTCTTTAAGTTCTAATTGTGAAACAATTTCCTGTTTATCTTCTATAATAATTTTTTCTTCCCGTTCGGCTTGCTTTATCATTTGCCCTTTACCAAACATCAGCCAGTCGGAATTAATTTCATGGTAGGAGGTAAGTATTTTCAAAATAAAGTCAAGGCTGGGTTTATTCCTTCCCGATAAGATATGTGAAACACTTGAACGCTGAACATTTATTTCATCAGCGAATAGGGAAGGGGAGAGGTTCTTTGTTTTCAGGATTAATTGAATGCGGTCGATCATGATAAGTATGTTTTTTATGTGAAAAAAATTAATTTTTATGTGTTTACAAATGTATATTTATATAAAATTTGTCAAATAATAAATTTACAGATGTAACAAGATTTTGAAAAACTTATTTCATTGTTAATTGTTACAAATGTAAATATATTTATAAATCTAAACAACATTGATTTGTAAAAATTATCAACACTTTAAAATAATGTGTATCAATAAAAAGGAATATAAGGAAGTAAAAAGTTGAGAATTGTATATTTGTAAACGGAATACTTAAATAATGACTTTATATAAATTAATGTAAAGCCTGATAAATAATAAGATAAGGTTAATATTAAGCTAATATTGGGCATGAATTCAGAAATGTATTAAAGTAAACCAGGTATTAATAATTATAGATAAATGTTACAAATGTAAATAGGTGCTTAATTATGCGTAAATTCAATAAACGGACAAGTATTTTGAATAATATGTTCACAAAAGTAAATTAACAATAAAATAGATGACATAAGTAAAATATTAGAAAATGAGAGTTAATAAAATTGTTACAATTTAGTGAGAGGGTATATTGTTTTTAAATTACTCGGTTTTGATATACTTGTAATAATAATCGATTTCTTCCTGTAGCTCAATTGTACGCTCAATTGCTGTTATTATTTTACAGAGCTTAACAGGATCTTCCATTGATTTACCTTTACGGGATTTAATATACTTTTCAATAACTTTATAGCCACCAATGAAATAGTTCCAAACTTGGGATTTTACTCCTTCAAAATATTTCTCCTTATTAATATAAAGCCGCTGTGTGTCTTCATTATAAACCGGTTTATCGATGATATCGTTATCACCTTCACCCTGGTATTTGGCAACAGGAGGATCAAGTTCTTTTGAATTTAACAAATGCAAATCAGCCAGCCGTTTGCCAAGTTTACCTATTTTAATAAATAAGTCATGGTCTTTTGTGAATGGAATACGCGGAAAATCAATCTTTAAGAACTCAGCGTAACGGGTTCGGTAAACAGGGCTGTAAAGAATGCCGTAAATGTAATAAAAGATTTCTTCGGGTGCTGGCTGTGTACCGTAATAGCCATCAAGAAGGTTAAATATTTTTTCTGATATATTCGGTTTACGTTTTTGATATTCAACTTCCGGTTCAAAAACAAAGGTGAAGTTTGAGCCTGGTCGTTTTTTCTCATTAGTTTTGTTATATAGATAAAGGGGGAATAGATAATTTATTTCTCTTGTTTTATTTGAAACAACGCATGATTCAGCAATTTTATCAGTAATAAAAGAGTGCATAAATCCTAATTTATTTTGCTGTCTACATACCAGTAAACCAATATTTGGCTCCATTATATGGCGCATTGTTTCATAAGTAGGTCTTTCAATTACCCATTTCGAATAATAAATATGCCTTATGTCAAACGGTCTGTAATTTATCATTTCAAAACTGTCTTCCCAATTTTCGATTTTTGATAGTTCTTTACGAAATTTGGACAATTTAAAAGTTGATGTATCTTTTAATTTATAAGCTTCTTTTAAGATACTATCATCGACTTTCAAATCCCTGAATTGTCTGATTCTGTTTTTTAATGTATTTTTATTAAAATCAATAGCAAAACGATCTCGTGCGGTAACGATACCAACATTATTAATAGGGAATATTTCTGTTATTTTATGCCAATTAAGGTATTCCTTAATTTTTTCTGTATCTCTTGGAATAAAGAAATACCAGGGAGAAGTTGGTTTTATTTGCTTATATGATTTATTTAAAAAGCCGTTTTCAGTTAACCAATTATATTTTTCTTCACGTAATCCAAATCGTTCGGTATGAAAAACATTACATTTCTCTGCTTTTCCTGTTTTTAAAAATAACACTATTGCAACTCCCTGCCGGATATCGAATACGTTTTCATCTTTAGAACCATCAGGACAGGTTTCTTTTTTCAGGCTATTTCCATGGAGATCAAGAATATAAATTTCGTTAAAGGTTCTCATCAGGCTTTGCCGCATACCACGGAAAGTTGGATTATCGAGATAACTATGGTTTGTGATCATTCCTACTATTCCACTGCCTGCTTTTTGAATTTTCCATTGAGCGAATCGAAGAAATTTCACATAATCGTCCTGAAGCCAAAGTTTTTTTTCATCAAGACGCTTATTATCAACAAAATAATAATCCATTAAAATATCACCGATAAAAGTTTTTTGAGAAGTTTTTAATTTCTTTGTGGCTTTTATATATTTTTTTAAAACTTCTTGCTTATTATTATCCCATATATATTGTGAAACATAATTATCGCCAGCATTAAATTCTACTTTTCTTTCACCAGGATTTAATGAAATACCAGAATATGGTGGATTACCAGTAATCACAAGAATTGGTTTGTCTTTTTTTACCTTACCAGCCATTTGGCTTTCTTCACTTAAAGAGCTAAGTCCCGGAATCTGGATTTGCTCCAGCTCTTCCATTTCAAGTGCATTGGTAAGGTAAAACTTAAAACGTTCATCATCAGCCATCGTGTAGCCATATTCCTCAAGCATCAGAGAAATTTTTAGGTGTCCGACAGCATAAGGCGCCATCATTAACTCAAATGCATAGAAGTTTTTAAGGATATGGTTTTTAATGAACTTCGTTTTTCCGCCACTGCCATATTTTGTTGAAAACTCAGTTAAGGCAATTTGAAGTGCATGTGATGGAAAAGTAAGAGTACCTGCTGCGGGGTCGAGTAATGTTACGCCTTCGTTAGCAAGACCGTCTGGTTTGTTGAACTTATCTTTTAGTAGTTTATGCACTGACCGGGTGATGTATAAAACGATCGGGTCAGGCGTATAATAAACACCTCTTCGTTCACGCACTTCAGGGTCGTATTGAGCTAAGAAGGTTTCGTAAAAGTGCATAACCGGGTCTTTCCTTATCCCATCATCAAAAAATTTATCGGCAAGGATTTTTTTCAGGTCAGCCACATGCAGTACTTCGGCAATGTCGTCAACTATTATTCTGAGGGCTTCGGGCGGGTCTTCTAATGAAATAAACTTAAAAACATCATGGAGGATACCGATGGTTTTTGGTATATATTTAAATGCCAGTTCCCGGTTAAAACCGTTGGTGGCACGGGTTCGTGCAGCAAACAAACCATAGGTGACGGTTTGTGCATAAAGGTCGGCAAATTGCTTTTCAGTTAGATTTGCGATGAGATATTTCTTAAAAGCATCATAAAAGCCAAATATTTTTTTGTGTCCCTCGCTATCCTTTTCTATCAGTTCTATTTCTAAAACTTCATCGCGCAGGAAACGGGTTCGTTTTGCCAGTTCAATTGCAAGTGTTCGTGCAGTATAGGTTCGGGGAAGTGAAAAAGAGAAATATTTATCTAATAAAGAAATAAAAGCCTCCTCATTTTCAACAGGTGGAATAGTTCGCAGTTTTTGAGTAATAAAAGGCCTGGCTATCTGAACCGAATCAATTTTTTGCCCGTCTCTGTATAGCCGGAATTCGTAAAAATTCGTAAGTATTACATTTGGAAATGTAGAAATATACCGAAGTAGTTGTTCCGAGTTTTCAATATAATCAAGGTTGGATGTGGTTGGGGCTTTTGCTTCGATGTAGCCTGTTACATGCTGCTGTCCGTCCCAAATACGGAAATCGGGATTGCCTGCCTCGGTTTGTTTTGGTAAAATGGTTACATGTATTTTTCGCTTAAAATATTTTTCAGCATAATTGTAAAGAAGGGATTCAAGGTGTGTATAATAACTTTCTTCACGGTCATCACCCTGTAATGCTGTTTTGGTTAATGATTGAAGATAGGTTTTAAGCATAATTCAAAAATAATATCATGTAAAAGTATTGAACTTTTATAAAAATGATACAATTAACCAAGTAGTTTTTATAAACAGGCTCGTTGTTAATAAATAATTAAATCAAAAGGGGAGCTGATAAAAAGATAGAATTTATTGATTTCTCGCAAAGCCGTAAAGGGTTAACTCTTAGTTATATATTTTTTTGCGTCTTGGCTTCCGAAACCCGATAACTATCGGGTTCGGAATTGCGAGATTTTTTCTTTTAAGGATATCTTATTATTTCTTAATCCAGCTTATGCACCACCAATCCGCTCCTTAGCTTAGGTTCGAACCAGGTGGTCTTTGGTGGCATGATGTTTCCGCTGTCGGCAATATCAATCAATTGTTTCATTGAAACAGGGTAGAGGGCAAAGGCTATTTTCATTTCACCGCTGTCAACCCTTTTTTTCAGTTCACCCAAACCCCTGATACCACCAACAAAGTCGATCCTCTGTGATGTCCTCAGGTCTTCAATGCCCAAAAGGTCATCCAGAACGTGTTTTGACAAAACAGTAACATCTAATACTCCAATTGGGTCGTTATCGTTGTATGTGCCTTCTTTTGCCGTCAGGGAGTACCATTTGCCTTCTAAGTACATACTGAAATTGTGCAGCCTGTCGGGTTTGTATATTTCGTAACCTTTTTCTTGAACATCAAAAACTATCTTTAATTTTTCGATGAATTCGTTAGCCGACATGCCGTTTAAGTCTTTCACAACACGGTTATAGTCTATAATAGTGAGCTGGTCATCAGGGAAATGCACGGCAAGAAAGAAGTTATACTCTTCGTTACCCGTATGATTTGGGTTTTTATCTCTTTTCTCTTTTCCTACTAAAGCAGCCGCTGCGGTTCTATGGTGCCCATCTGCTACATAAGTATTTGGTATTTCAGAGAATAATTCAATAATCCTTTGAATGACATCTTTATCCTTTATCACCCAGAAATGATGTCCTATGCCATCATCAGCCACAAAGTCGTATTCCGGTATATTTTCCAAAACAAATTTCTTCACAAGGTCATCCAGTTCTTTCATGGCAGGGTATGAGAAAAATACCGGCTCTATATTGGCATTGTTGATCCTGACATGTTTCATCCTGTCTTCTTCTTTATCAGGACGGGTCAGTTCATGTTTTTTAATGACATTGTTGAGATAATCATCAACGGCAGCACAACCCACGATGCCATACTGGGTTTTCCCGAACATGGTTTGCCCGTAAATGTAGAGATATTCCTTATTATCTTCAATGAGCCAGCCATTTTGCTGAAATTTTTCAAAGTTTTCTTTAGCCTTTTGATATACAGGTTCGGAATGAATATCTGTGCCTTCCGGGAGATCGATTTCCGGCTTAATTATATGCAACAGTGAGTATTCATTGCCTTTTGCTTCTTCTCTTGCCTCTTCCGAATTTAATACATCATACGGGCGTGAGGCTACCTTTTTGGCTAAGGTATCCGGTGGTCTGAGTCCTTTAAAAGCTTTGAGTATTGCCATTTTCTATTTTTTTTTATTAGTATTTAATTACTTCAATTGATTCAGCAGGAGTATAATTTTCCTCATTGTATTTATCTCGTTCTCTATTATGGTTTGTCCTTTGTAAAGAACCTATTAATGCACCAAGCATTTTTGTCATTTCCATCAGATGTGTCCTTGATTCCTCGACGAGGGTTTCGGTAAGAAAAGTCTGTTTTTCAGAAATAGAGGTATAAACCACACATTCTCTGATAGAGCTTTTTGCCATTTTCAGATAATATATAAACTGGCTTTTGTTCCTTGCTGAACCTTCGGCAATATACAACGCAATAGCTTGCGCCGAAGAATTGAACCTCGAAATAAGGTCTTTAGCATTATCGTAGGGAAATAATTGAGTTGTATTATAAACCCAATCACTATATTCCAGTGCTTTGTGATAAATTCTCAGGTCTTCAAATCTGAAAAAAGTTAGCGTTTTGGTAGTTTCATTTTCCATTTTTAATTCTTTAATATAAATTAATAAACAATTTTTGATTTTTACATTGTCAGTAGTTAGTATTCAGTCATCAGTCATCAGTCTTCAGTCCTCAGTCTTCAGTCTCAAACTAACTTCTGACTGCCGACTGCCCCCGATAGCTATCGGGGGAAAATTGCCTACTAATTAATTCACTTTAAAGGTAGTATCTCCGTTTTCGATGAAATTAACTATTTGCCTTGCCGCTGCAATACTTGCATTTATATTAGCTTCTGATGTTTGGGCGCCCATTTTTTTAGGTGTAAAGAAAAATCTTCCTTCAAAATCACTTTCGATTTTTTCCTTGCAATCGGGTGCAACATCGGAGATGTAATTAAAGTCATCTCTTTCACTGAACATTTTTAGCAATCCGTCTTCATCAATCACTTCTTTTCTGGCAGTGTTGACAAGAGTAGCTCCCTTTGGCATCTTTGACAATAGCTCAAAATTTATTGATTTCTTTGTTTTGTCATTTGCAGGGATGTGCAAGGAAATATACTGGCAGGTAGAGTATAATTCTTCTTCAGAATCTAATGCTTTAACTCCATGCTTTTCAATTTCTTCGTTCGGAATAAACGGATCGAAAGCAAATAATTCCATACCGAATCCTTTTGCAATATCGCCTACTAATTTTCCGACATTACCAAATGCATGAATTCCCAGTTTTTTACCTCTTAATTCCGTGCCTGCAGTTCCGTTAAATTGGTTTCTTGCCAAATAAACCATCATACCCAGCGCCAGTTCGGCAACTGCATTGGAATTTTGTCCGGGTGTGTTCATTACAACGATATTACGGGCAGATGCAGCTTCGAGATCAACATTGTCGTAACCAGCACCGGCACGAACTACGATCTTGAGGTTTTTACCCGCATCAATAACCTCTTTGGTTACTTTGTCGCTCCTGATTATAATTGCATCCACATCTTCAACAGCTTTTATCAAATCCGATTGATCGCCGTATTTTTCAAGCAGTTTAAATTCATATCCTGCATCGTCACAGATTTTACGGATATTATTGACAGCCGCCGGTGCGAATGGCTTTACTGTAGCTACTAATACTTTTGTCATTTTTTTTAGTTTTTTATTATTTATTTTTTTTGAACCAAGAGTCAAGAATCAAGAGCCAAGATATTTATTAATCTTGATTCTTGGCTCTTGGGTCTTGACTCTTATATCTTATTTAATACTTTCAAATTCCTGCATCGCAGCAATCAACGCTTCAATACTCTCTTTTGGAAGGGCATTATAGGTAGAAGCCCTGAAACCGCCGACTGAACGGTGACCTTTAATTCCCACCATCCCTTTTGAAGTGGCAAATTCGAAGAATTCACCTTCAAGGTGTTTGTATTCTTCTTTCATTACAAAGCAAATATTCATAATAGAACGGTCTTCTTTTTCAACGGTTCCAACAAACAGCTTATTCCTGTCGATTTCACCATACAAGAGTTGTGCTTTTTCGATATTGCGTTTTTCCATCGCTTCTATACCGCCGTTATCTTTCAGCCATATTAATGTTTGCAAAGCAGAATATACCGGCAAACAAGGAGGTGTGTTAAACATCGAACCCTTATCAATGTGTGTCTGGTAATTGAGCATTGTTGGGATTGGTCTGTCAACCTTGCCGAGAATATCATTTTTAATAATAACAAATGTAACTCCTGCCGGAGCAAGGTTTTTTTGAGCACCGCCGTAAATTATGACGTACTTCGACACATCTACCGGACGGCTGAAAATATCCGAAGACATATCGGCAACCAATGGTACCGGGCTGTTAATATCTTCCCTTATCTCTGTTCCGTAAATAGTATTGTTGGTTGTAATGTGGAAGTAATCGGCGTCTTCAGGAATTTTATACCCTTTTGGTATGTAATTGAAGTTTTTATCTTCTGATGATGCCACCACATCAACTTCTCCAAAGTATTTAGCTTCCTTAATGGCTTTTTTCGCCCATGAACCTGTATTCAGATATGCAGCTTTTTTATTCATAATGTTAAACGGAACCATTGCAAACTGCGTGCTTGCGCCTCCTCCAATGAAGAGTACCGAATAACCATCGGGAATATTCAGGAGTTCTTTAAACAGCGCTTGTGCTTCGTCCATCACCGCAATAAACTCTTTGCTTCGATGCGAAATTTCCATAATGGATAACCCTGTGCCGCTGAAGTCCTTTACTGCTTCTGCCGTTTTTCCAATTGTGAATTGAGGTAGAATTGAAGGACCTGCATAGAAATTATGTTTTTTCATTTTTGATAGATTTTAGTAAATTATTATTTTGATAAAAGGCAAAAATATAATAATCTTGTTAAATTAATAACAAAAGAGAATTTATTTTTTTTACTGACTATTTTTTATTGATTATTTTTGATTTTTTATTTAAAGATATGTCATGAAATTGGATAGAAGAATCGAAGTTTTTTCTCAGCTTGGGAGGGTTTTGGTGAGATTAAGTGATGAGGCTGAGGCTGAGGGAGACAGGCTTAATAAATTAATCAGGGAAAGTTGTTTGTATAATCCGTGGTTTATTGAGGATAATGTAAGATATGCCTTAATTGCTTTAGGTGAGAGCCTGAAAGAGGAAAACATCCATAATTGGTTGCAGCCTTATTTTAATAGACTTGAAAGCATGGAAGCTGTGAAAACCATTGGTGTGGTAATGGCTGGCAATATTCCTGTTGTCGGTTTTCACGACTTCCTGTGTGTTTTAATGTCAGGTAATAAATTTTTTGGCAAACTTTCTTCGGATGATAATAAGCTGATGCCTGCCATTGCTGATATTCTGATACAAATAGAACCTGAGTTCGGTAATTTTATAGAATTTACCGAAGAGAAACTTCACAATTTTGATGCTATTATTGCTACGGGGAGCGACAACACTTCCAGGTATTTTGAGTATTATTTTGGTAAATACCCGCATATTATCCGCAAGAACCGGAATGGCGTGGCAGTGCTGACAGGGGAGGAGTCAGACGAAGAACTAAGAAAACTTGGCGAGGATATATTCCTTTATTTTGGTATGGGTTGCCGGAGTATATCAAAAGTTTTTGTCCCTGTTAATTATACATTTAACAGGTTTTTTGAATCAATAGCCGATTATAAACAAATGATCGAGCATTATAAATATAAAAACAATTACGACTATTACAGATCGATTTACCTTATCAATAAGGTGGCTCATTTTAATAACGGCTTTTTGATGATTAAAGAAGATACTTTATATTCGTCCCCGCCATCAGTCCTTTATTATGAATTTTACAATAATATTAAAGATATCAGGGAACGGTTGGCAGAAGATAAAGAACAGATACAGTGTGTTGTGGGGGATTCGGGGTTAATACCCGAAGCTATTGCTTTTGGTAAAGCCCAAAAACCTGAATTATGGGATTATGCTGATGGGGTGGATACAATGGGATTTTTACTGAGATTATAATACAATTTTATACCTTTGAAAAATAATATTATCTATGAATAGAGAGCAAATAATATTTAAAATAAAAACCTCAATTAAAAAGGGTTTATGAACAAAAAATTAATGAAAAAAAACAAACTTTTATTTCTATCGGTTATTCTGAATATCATAATGCTTTTTATATTTTTTTGGTATGCAATAACACACAGGGAAGAAATTGTACAGAAAATTGTAAATATCAGAGATTCTGCGACAGTTATTATGTTCGGAGATTCGCATACAGCAAATGGTAAATGGTCTGTTTTATTATCAAGATTTGATGTTTTACGGGTAGGCTACGGAGGATTCACTTCCGATCAGTTGAAAAACATTTTAATAAAAAAGGTTCTTAATCATAAAGCAAAAATTTGTTTCATACAGTGTAGTGGGAATGATATCAGTAGTACATATTTTTCCCGGATCGATATTAAAAAAAATTTTGTGGAAATAATCGATTCCTTGAAATCCCATAACATAACCCCGGTTGTTCAATCTCTTTTTTATCGTTATAACAATCCGGAATATAACATGGTAGTAGATTCATTAAATAATCTTTTATATCACCTGGCAGCTATAAAAAATATTGATTATCTCGATATTAATAAAAATATTTCAGACAATAAAGAACTTCGAAAGGAACTAACAACAGATAATATCCATCTTAACAAGGAAGGATATAGGATTTGGAGCGATGAAGTAAAGAAATATTTATCAAATAAGGGAATTTGATATAATTATTTCCTCAACCTCAGCCTAATCATAATATTCTTAATTTTGTAGTTAGAAAATATTCAATTGAAACCCTCCTATATCCATAAGCTCATAGTACAGGGCGAGCATCAGCAATTGGATTTCAAGTTTGAAATTGCTGATTCGCAGAAAATCGCCAGGACTTTTTCTGCCTTCGCCAATACTGATGGCGGGAAGTTGCTGATAGGTGTTAAAGATAACGGAACAATTGCAGGCGTGAGATCGGTGGAAGAATATTACATGGCAGAGGCAGCCGCAAATATGTATTCGAAACCTGAAATTAAATTTAAAAGTAAAGAATGGGTTGTGGAAGGGAAAAAAGTATTGGAAATAACGATTCCTGCAAGTAACGAAAAACCTCATTACGCACAGAATGAAGATGGAAAATGGCTGGCTTATATCCGTGTGCATGACCAAAATATTCTTGCCAACAGGGTGCTTGTTAATACATGGAAAAGAAAGAAAAGCAAGGAAGGAACCTATATCAATTACACAGAAAAGGAAAAGCTGCTGCTCGAATACTTAGAAAATCATGATTCCATCACGCTTTCAAAATTCAGAAGAATAGCAGGCATTTCAGCATATAAAGCCGGAAATATTCTTACTAATTTCCTCACACTAAATATTATCGAAACAGAAATATCTGAAAAATGGACGGTTTATCGTTTGTCCGGCGAATTTAAGGAAGAAGAAATGTAAATAGTGTATATACATTTTTCCATCATTCCCTTATTCCATTTACATAATTTTTCATTTTAATTGTATCTTTGTCCAAAATTCAACTAAATAATTAACAGATGAAATTATTAAAAGGAAAAATTGCTGTAATAACCGGTGCATCGAGAGGTATCGGCAGAGCGATAGCATTGAAATTTGCTTCCGGAGGAGCTGATATTGCTTTTTCGGATCTGAAATATGATGAACAAGCCGAAAGCCTTGAAAAAGAGATTATCGAATTTGGTGTTAAGGGTAAAGGTTATGCATCCGACGCCAGCTCTTTTGAAGATAGTGAAAAACTTATAAACGAGGTTTTAAAAGACTTTGGAAAAATAGATATCCTGGTTAATAATGCAGGTATTACGCGTGATAATTTGCTTTTAAGAATGACCGAAGCCGACTGGGATATTATCATGAAAGTAAACCTTAAATCGGTATTTAATCTTACTAAAGCGATACAGCGCACTATGATAAAGCAACGTTCGGGATCGATCGTTAATATGAGCTCGGTTGTAGGCGTCAGCGGCAATGCAGGACAATCTAATTATTCAGCTTCTAAAGCAGGATTGATCGGTTTTACAAAATCCATTGCGCTGGAGTTAGGATCAAGAAATATTCGTTGCAACGCCATTGCTCCCGGATTCATTGAAACGGAAATGACCGCACAATTACCCGAAGATGTAAAAAAGGGATGGGCAGATACTATTCCGCTGAAACGTGCGGGCTTACCCGAAGATGTTGCAAATATTGCTTTATTCCTTGCTTCTGATCTTTCGTCTTATGTTACCGGTCAGGTTGTTAGTGTTTGTGGGGGGATGAATACGTGATTAGGTTTCATGTTTCATGTTTTAGAGTTTTTAGTTTGGTTTAATTACAACTATTTTTGTTTATAGAAAGCTCCATATAAATTGAATTTCAACTTAGTAACAGAATACCCGTTTTGGTTTATTATTTTCTGCCTTATTTTAGGGATAGGCTATGCTTTTATCCTTTATTACAAAGAAACAAGAAATGAATATCCCGCCTGGTTAAAATGGGTTATGGCTATTTTCAGAACATTGGTTATAACTATTATTGCTTTTCTGCTCCTGAACCCTTTGCTTAAAACCATTTCGCGTTATACCGAGAAACCCATAATTATTTTTGCCCAGGATAATTCCCGGTCAATTGTTACTGTAAAAGATTCAAATTATTATCAAGGTCAATATCTTCAGGGTTTAAATGATTTTTTAAATAAACTCGAATCGTCTTATTCAGTCAGGAAATATTTATTCGGAGATAAAGTAACTGATGAATTTTCTATTGACTTTAACGATAATCAAACAGATATTTCACTTTTCATGGATGAAATAACCGGCAGGTATTCACATCGGAATGTCGGCGCATTAGTTCTTTCTTCCGATGGTATTTTTAACAGAGGTATTAATCCCCTGTACTCATCGGCTAATTATAATTTTCCGGTTTATACCATTGCATTGGGAGATACCAATATTCAAAAGGATGTTATTCTTAATAAAGTCAATTATAACAGGATAGCTTACCGTGGAAATGAATTCCCGATAGAAGTTATTGTAAATGGAAATAAATGTAACGGTTTGACTAATAAACTCACAATTTCAAAGAACGGCAAGACATTGTATTCAAAAAACATTACTTTTCATTCAGGGAACCATTTCGAAACCATTCAATTGCATCTTGAAGCAAAAGAAACCGGGCTGCAACGCTACAGGGTGAGATTGTCTGCGTTGCCTGATGAGATTACTTTATCAAATAATGTTCAGGATATATTTATTGATGTGCTCGAAGGAAGGCAAAAAATCCTTATCCTTGCCAATTCGCCATATCCTGATAACTCAGCACTGAAGCAAGCCATTCAGAGCAACAGGAATTATGAAGTGGATGATTTTATTATTAGTGATTTCAACAGGCAAATCTCAGCATATAATCTTATAATCCTTCATGGCTTGCCTTCAGCGAAAAATAATATTAAGACTTTACTTGAGAAAATTCCGGAAGAGAATATACCGGTATTGTTTATCATTAGCTCTCAAACTAAGTTGTCTCTGTTCAATAATCAGAGAGCAGGGCTTTCAATTAGTGGAAACAAAATCATATATAATGAAGCACTGCCTTTGATAAATAATGAATTCACTTTGTTTTCCCTGTCAGAAAAAACACAAAGAGCGGTGCAGTTTTTTCCGCCATTGATAAGTCCGTATGGAGATTACAGGATTCAGCCTTCGGCAAGCAGTTTGTTTTATCAAAAAATCGGTTCCGTTGAAACAAACGAACCATTAGTTCTTTTCAATCAGACTTTAGATTCAAAAACAGGTATTATCATCGGAGAAGGAATATGGAAATGGCGAATGACCAATTTTGCCAAGGAAGGGAATTTTGAGGCTTTTAATGAAATTTGTAACAAAACTATTCAGTTTCTTTCTTTGAAAGTGGATAAAAGTTTTTTCAGGGTTTTTTGTAAAAATGATTTTAATGCGAACGAAGATATCGAATTTGATGCCGAAGTTTATAATGAAAGCTATGAGTTGATTAATGAGCCTGAAGTAACTTTAACGATTACTAATAGTGAAGGAAAGAAATTTCCTTATACATTTAATAAAACGTCGAATGCCTATTATCTGAATGCAGGCAGTTTGCCGGTGGATAATTATAAATACTCCGCAAGGGTTCAGCTTGGAAATAAAATACTGACAGATAACGGGGAATTTACGGTTTCTGCTTTAAATATTGAAAAGACCAACACAATTGCCGACCACAATCTTTTATATAACCTTGCACTGAAAAGGGGAGGGGAAATGGTGTATCCTGACCAATTAGATGATTTATTGGAAATTATTAAGACGCGTGAAGATATTAAAACCATTTCTTACACTCAAAAACGTTTCACCGAAATTTTAAATATTCCATTATTGCTGATACTTATTTTAGCATTGCTCTCCGCAGAATGGTTTATCAGGAAAAGAGCCGGAGGTTACTGAGGATTTACGATTTTAAATTTTGTCATTGTAAGTTAAACCTGACAGGTTTTTTACTCCATTAATCCCTGTGCTTCACAAAATATGCTACCTTTTCTAATGATGTGATCATGTCGTATTCTTCTAAGTAAACTTCATCAGGAACACTAAGAAGCTTAGGAGTATAATTTAAAATACCGTTGATGCCGGCTTTAACCAGTTTGTCAGCAATTTGAGGCGCTACTTCCGGAGGAGTAGTAATAATACCGATAGTAATTTCTTCTTTCTTTACAATTTCAGCCATCCTGTCGAAATGGTAACAATGTACACCGGCATAAGTTTTATTTGTTTTGTCCGGATTAACATCAAAGGAAGCTACAATTCTTAGCTTAGACCCTTTTTCGTGAAGGTAATGGATGAATGCCTTTCCCAGGTTCCCCATTCCGATAACAGCAATCCGCTGCCCTTCATCAGTATCAATGATCTTTCCAATAAGATTAATCATTTCTTTAATATCATACCCTTTCCTTAATGTGCCTGAATAACCGATCAGCATAATGTCGCGCCTTACCTGCACAGGTGTAATGTGTAACAAGTGGGCAAGCTCATGCGAGAAAATGTTTGTTTTGCCTTTTGTCAGTTGATTGTTAAGGCTTCTCCTGTACTGGCTTAATCTTTCTACTGTCTTATCCGGAAGATTTTTCATACAATGTGAATTCCGTTTGTTAATTAATTAACAGACAAAAGTAAAATTAAATGTATAAATAAAAAGCATTATTGTTAAATTTTTAACAGGGAATAAGATAAATAATATTTGGATAACCTGTCAGGTTGAAAACAGGCTTGTTGGAAAGAAAACCTGATTAGTTGAAAAGGTTAATTGCAAGAAATTAGGGAATATCCTGTTTTTACATATTTTCAACATTACCCAATTCAACCTATTTCACTTTTATAGAAATATTTCTGCGGGGTACTCAACTTCGGTAAGGAATAACCCTCTCGCCGGTACAGAGTAACCAGCATCTGAGCGGTTTTTGTTTTCGATGATCATTCTAAGATCACTTAACGAATTCTTTCCTCTGCCAACATCGAGCAATGTGCCGACAATTGCTCGTACCATATTCCTGAGAAAACGATCGGCAGTGATAGTAAACACAAGCAGGTGATCCTTTTGTTCCCAACGGGCATGTTTTAATTTGCAGATATTTGTCTTAACCTGCGTTTTGGTTTTCGAAAATGAAGTGAAATCCTGATATTTAAACAGAATGTCAGCGCCACGGTTCATCAAATCCACGTCTAAATCGCCATAAACATAATATGAATATTCCTTGTAAAAAGGGTCTTTCTTTCTCAGGATAAAATATTGATATGTTCTAAATATAGCATCAAAACGAGCATGCGCTTCAGGAGTTACGGGTAAAATACTATTAATGCTTATGTCTGATGGCAGATACCCGTTAAGTTTTCTGATAATCTCGTTTTTTTCAGTGGTAGTAAAACTTTTTGCAAGATCGAAATGAGCATAGAATTTTTTTGCATGAACACCTGTATCCGTCCTTCCACAGCCGACAACATTGATATCTGCTTTAAATATTGCAGATAAGGCATTATTGACCGCAGCTTGTACAGATAATGCATTTTCCTGGATTTGCCAGCCGTTGTAATTTTCGCCATTATAGGCAAGTCGAATAAAATACCTGTGTTCTGTTTCAGACATGTATATTAAAACTATTGATAAATACAAAAGTAGGAAAAACAAAAAAAAAGGCAGGTGATAATATCACCTGCCTTTTTTCTATTTACAAAATTTATATTTTATCAAAGTCGAATACTATTCTTCATCGCATACCACTGCATGACCAACAACATAGATATCACCTGATAAACCATCAACTATATACGTATCTGAAGATACACCATTTAAACCATCATGAATGTAAGGGTATTGACCCGGAGCAACTGTATATTTGTTCTTTTTCATAGGAAGAATATTGTTGCCAACATAGAGATGGGTTTCATCCATTACATACCCTGGATCCATTATATAAGTGATAGTAGCAGTACCAGTAAGCTCATCATAATCGACTGTTAAGGTGCCAACTAATGTACCATTAGTATGATCGCACTGACCTGCCGCAGCCCAGATTTCCATATCGTATGTTCCGGTATCGATCGGACCATTTGTCCAGCCCCAGCGGTTGAAATTCTGTGAGGGTGGACCATTTGGATTTAAGGTACCATCTTTTTTAATGCCGAGAAAGCAGTTTGCAATATCTCCTCCAAATGCAAATGCGGTTTCACAACCTCCTAGAGGCGGTGGTTCGCAATCCTGCTTGCAATAATCTATATAGTATCCATCACATTTTAACTCACTTTTACCCCAAATATATTTATTTTCATTTGTGGTTAAATTTTTAGAGTTGATGTATGCTACAACTACAAAACAATCATCAAGGGTATTTAAATCAATCTCAAATGTATGTGTCTGGGTTAAATCCATGGGAAAAAAATTATGCCTGTAAGGGGATACCCATTCCCAGGGCGTAAAATTGCCACTTCCATCAGGATGAATTGTGCCAGCTTCTGATGCTGGCCCAACAAATAATATCGCATTTTGAATCCACCAATCATCAGTTAATTCATAGCTCACGTACAATTTATTTGAATCGTTACCAATAGTGGCAATACCTGCAATGATTGTTTCCTCAAAATCAACAAGGTTGGCAGAGAGTGGTGTTCCACAATAAACGATTCCGGATTTTAAATTATCAGAACCAGTTACGACAGGATCTGCGCTTTTGGATTCATCAATTAATTCGCTTTTCTGGCAACTAATGAAAAAAAACGGTAGCGCAATTAATAATGCAATTAGTTTTGTTTTTGCTTTCATTTTAATAAGTTTAAGTTAGAAATGTGTTAATTGACATAATTATCTTAATATTCTTTATTTAAAAAGTTAATCTAACTAAATGATAAAAATTAAAAAGTTCGCAGTGTTGATTACTTCTCTTGTGCATATTTGTAGCGTAATAATGACAAAAATCATGCAACCTGTATAAATGCTTGTAAATGAGGTTTACTCATTAGTTTATACAAAATGTGTGATAAAAAAATATCCCAAATTGGGAATATGATCTCAATATTAGAAGTTCTGATGCTTGGCAATTATAAACTATTATGTATAAGGAATTTACTTTTCGTCATTTATATTAGAAGCTACGGAATATGAGTTTTATTCGGCAATCCTGTAATATTATGAAAAGTTTTCATTAGTTGCCAATTGCTACTGCCACTAAGTTTTTTACTTCTTCTGTTTCTTTTTTTGTTGCTTTTTCTCCGCTATCGGCGCTATTGTTGATATGACCCCTGTTTTTAAACTGTTCCACAAATAGTTGGGGAGTGCCTTATTTTTTATTCTTTCAAAATATATGATTCCGGTTCTGAACTTCGGATCATCTGGCAGATTTTTCTTTTTAATCAGTTTATTTGCAATAAAGGACCATGCTTTTGATTTTTTATTATAATGTTTTGGTTTAAATATTTCAACTTTTAAATTATCATAAAAAATTGTCATTTTTCCATTTGAAACATCATCGTTGGCAGTAAATTCAAATTCAGCACTATAAATTTCTCCCATATTTATTTGTACAAGAAGCAGGTTTTTTGTTATCTTATTAAATGCAAACCCGGAAATAGAATCAAGCTTGCCCTTAGCAGTAAAATAATCACGGGAACTGTTAAGATAAAACCTGAGGTTGGATTTCAGATTTCCTTCGCCCATTAACAAACTCGAAAGGTCAACCTGTAAAACAGGGTTCTTTTTAATCTGTTGAGAGTCATTTGTAACATTATAAACTGATATGTATAACGGATCGAAATCAACTTCACCGGGTTCATTAGTCAAATCATGCATTTCCTGGTAAACAAGTTTTCCATTCTTTATCAATACAGTATCAACTGAAATCGTATAGGGTATTTTTTTTATGATACTTGCAATTAACGGCTTATATTTAAATGGAGGATCAGGTAATCTTTTATCGCGGTAAATTTCTATATCAGGATTGATTATATCAATTGAGTTAATCCTGAAAATATCGTTAAACTCTAATTCTTTTAAGCTTAGTCCGTTTAATACAATTTTATCAGTTGATATCGAAAACCAATCATTTTCAAATTTAATGAGTTTATTATATTCTTCTTTACTGTATTTGGGTTCAAGCCTGAAATTATTGATAACAAGGCATGTGTCATCAACATTAAAGTTAACGTTAGAAGTATAGATATCGTAATACTCTAAGGCTTTTAATGAAAAATGTTTTGTATTTAAAGTAAAGTCGGAGAAGGAGACGGGTATCGGCTTTTTAAGGGTTTCCTTGTTCATTACTATGTCTTTAAAGGCAATTGATATGGAATCAACTTCAAACAAAGATTCGTCAGGATTTTTATTTGATAAAAATTTTAAGGTGGCATTTTTGATTTCTAAGTCCCTGATATCAGCCCCGTTAAACTTGTCTGAAAAAATATTATGCAGGATCAGGGTATTATTCTTTTTTTGTATTTCCACCCCGGGATTGATTAAATAGTTTATTTCAGCATTTTCAACTTTGATTTGGTTTATTATAATGTTTTTATTTAAAATGAACTCAAATATTTTAAGTCTCTTTATTTGAAATAAATCAATACGGGAGCTAACGAGAGTCTTTATTTCACCCTTATCAAGTTTCTCAATTGCAGACTCTCTCGGATTGACCTCTATTTTTTTAATTACTAAATTGCCTCTCAAAATCCCAATATCAATATCTTCAAAATCTATTTTATACAAGCTTTCAGGATTTTGATTTATCTGCGACATTACTTCAGTCCTGATAAGTTTTTCAACATACATGTTAAAACCTATAACTGCTATTAATAAAAATACCAGAACACCAATGGTGATATAAATAATTTTTCGGACTTTGGAGGTTTTTTTATTATTATTCATGTTAGAATGAACTTGAACTATTAATACCCGAAAGAAAACCTGACACCACCGCCAAAGAGAGTCGGGCTTCGCTTTGAGCCATCAATATTTTTGCTGTAATCAATACGTGTTGCAATAAAAGCATAGCTTGCTTTGGAAAAATTGTATCCTGCTTCAATAATAAAACATAATAAATCGTATTTCCCTGCTTCTTCTATATCATTGTAAGGTTTCATATAATTAAATCCGGTAGATATATGCCATTTTTCATTACCTGGAATAATGTATCTTGCATATAATTCTATTCCTTGTCCTGAGTAATATATTGTTGTAGTATCGTTTAAATCAAATTTTTCATGGTTTTTAAAATTTGAGTAAGTACAAGCTAAATATAATCTGTTTTTTTTATAACAAATACCTGCTACCGCAGCCTGGTCACCTTTTTTTGCTTCATCAGGTTCCGGATTATCAACCCCGTCAAGTACTTTATTAAAACCGGTGCCAATATAAAAACCTGATTTGCTTTGAAAATAAATGGTTGTGCCGTAAGTGTCGGCAAAAGCCTGGTCGTTACCAGTTAGAGTTCTCATTTGTGCCTGTAAACCTATATTGACAGGTCCATAAGTTCCGGTATATTTCATTGCATTATTCGGACGTCCGGTTCCTGAGACTCCTCCATCGGTATTTGCATTATATGTGCCGCTTGCTTCACCACCAAATGCTAAAAACATGTCGGTTATGCCACTTACCATATAATAGACTGACCACTGTTTCCCGAAAGTAAGATTACCATAAGGTGTTTGAAACCCTACATAACCCAAACGTGTAAATAATGCATTATTTGCTTGTGCATATTCTGCTCCCGGATCAGGGGAGAATTTAATCTTTTCGTCTCTGCTAACTAATTGTGCGCCCCATTCAGCTCTTGCTAATACATAATATTTTTTTTTCGGGTTTAATGGAATTTTTCCTTTTAATCCAAAACGGGATGAATTGTCGGCAACTCCTGTGTAACCATTTTCCGACATACCGGCATTAATCCTGTAACTCCCATAAAATCTTACTTTATCGCTTACATTATATATCCATTCAGGTAAAGAATCTTTTCTTGTTGAATTATCTTCACCCTCTGTTGTTTCTATATCATTTGCAAATAATAAATCAGGTAAAAAAAACAGGGTTAGAAAAAGAATTAAAATTATACTGTTTTTGTTTTTCATAATTATTGACTACTATTTTCACCGGCTTCTTCTTCTTTTGATAACCACCCGCCACCAAGTGCTTTATATAGCTTAACATAAGCATTTAATTGCAATTGATAAGTTTCGGAAGCAGACAACTTTGCCTCAAAAAGAGAGCGTTCCGAATCCAGAACTTCGAGATAACTGGTAACACCGCCGTTATATCTTTCTTGCGACAATGTATTTGCATTTTTTGCAGCATCTCTTTGGCGGACCCTGGCACCAACCTCGTCTTTATAGGTTGAAACTTCAATGAGCGCATCATCCACTTCCCTGAATGCCTGTAACACAGTTTGAACATACAGCAGGCTATCCTGTACCATGCGCTGCCTTTCAATTTCCACCCTTCTTTTGTTCTTGCCAAAATTGAAGACCGGGCCTAATAAACTTCCACCCATTGACCAAACCATGCCATCATCAGTGAAAAGGGTATTAAGCTCAGGGCTGGCTGCGCCAAGAAAACCTGTAAGGCTGATTGACGGCAGTCTCATAGCCTGGGCAACTCCAATACGTGCATTCTGAGCTGCAAGCATTTGTTCGGTTTGCAATACATCGGGCCTGCGGTCTAATATTTCAGAAGGAATTCCGGCAGGAATATCAGGAGGTAATACTTGTTCAATTAGTGGACTTTTTTTCATTATAGGGCTGGGATTTAATCCTAATAAAATACTGAGGGAATTCTCTGTTTGAGCAACAAGCCTTTCGTACAATGGTACAGAAGCAGCAGCTATGGCTTCCTGTATCTCTGCCTGGTTAAGGTCTATTTCAGCTACGGTTCCCTTATCGAAACGTTCACTGATTATCCTCAACGATTCTCTCCTTGAAGTCAATGTATTTCTTGAAATTTCTAATCGCGATTCATAATCTAACAGTAGAAAGTAAGCACTTGCCACTTCCGATATTAACCCGATCTGCACTGCTCTTTGTGCATATTGCGAGGCTAATAATTCAGCTCTGGCAGCTTCGGTTGACCTGCGGTATTTTCCCCAGAAATCAATTTCCCAGTTCAGGTTGGGAGCAATAAAAAAGCTGTTATATGCATCTCCTTTTTGATTTCCAGTTAAATTGGTTCTTGATGCATTAACATTATATCCGAAAGAAGGGTACATATCAGCTTTATTATACCCAAGTGCAGCCCTTGCTTCTTCAATGCGGGCGGCAGCTATCAAAATATTCTGGTTGTTTTTTAATGCAGAATTGATAAGCGTATTTAACTGCTCGTCCTGGAAAAGTTCCCACCATTTAAGGTTTAAAACGCTGTCTGTTTTAACTTCCTCATACCTGAATGAAGCAGGTGTGGTCATATTAGGGCGAGTGTAGTTTGGACCGAACTTGCAGCTTGACAGAGTTAGGAGGAAAACAAATAAGTATGTTATATTTTTCTTCATTTTATTTGTTTTTTTGTAATTTGTTAATTGAATCTTTCTGCATTGTTAGTTTCCTTTTCTTTTCATATCCTGCAATCTTTCCAATAAAAACAAACAACATGGGGTACATGAATACACCTAAAAATGTTGCTATTGCCATTCCACCTAACAGTGCCATTCCCATCACCTTACGTGACTCAGCACCGGCGCCTGTTGCAACAACAAGTGGAAATATCCCGAAAATAAATGAAAAAGCAGTCATAAGAATGGGTCTGAAACGTAACTTGGCAGCTTTAATAGCGGAATCGTAAAGCGACAGTCCCTTAGCAAACTCATCATTGGCATATTCAACAATTAAAATAGCATTCTTTGCTGCCATTGCTATAAGCATCACGAGAGAGATCTGAGCGAAAATATTATTTTCAAATGTCTCACTGAAAAAATGGGCAACAAAAAGGAAAAACATTGCTCCAAAAACTGCAAAAGGAGTACCGAGCAAAATGCTGAGTGGCAGCGACCAGCTTTCATATTGAGCAGCAAGGATAAGAAATACAAATATCAAAGCAAACAGAAATACTATGTTACCAGCGCCACCGGCTTCTTTCTCCTGATACGACATATTGCTCCATTCATAACCCATATCTTCCGGGAGCGACTCTTGTGCAACTTCTTCTATAGCATCCAGCGCCTGGCTGGAAGAATAACCTTTTGCAGGGCTTCCCGTTAGTTCAACAGCTCTGTATAAGTTATAACGGTTTGTATAGTCAGGTCCTGCAATATCCTCAACATTTACAAGGGCTGATAATGGCAAACTAACACCATCACTGTTCTTAACAAAAAACAGATTTAGTTGTTCCTGGTTTAATCTGTACCGGGGTTCAGCCTGAATAAAAGCTTTATAAAGGCGCCCGAAGCGGTTAAAATCGTTAATATAAGTCCCACCGAGAAAAGCTCCAATTGTAGAATAAAGGTCTTGCAAGGCAACACCTGCTATTAAAGTTTTGTCAATATTGATGTCGATATATTTCTGGGGAACATTAGCCTGGAATGGAGAAAAAATATTGCCGATTTCCGGCCTTTCCATCGCAGCTTTAGCAAAAATTGAAGCCTGTTGTGCGAGGTATTCCGGCGAATTTCCCCCTTTATCCTGAAGCATAAGTGAAAAACCTGACCCTGTACCAAGTCCGGGAATGGCAGGGGGTCCAAAAGCGAACACAACAGCGCCTTTTATACTCTGCAGTTCCATATTCACTTCCCTTATTATTTGCAAGGCAGTTTTATCCCGTTTACCCCAATCCTTAAGCGAAATGAACATAAACCCGCCATTAGTTGAAGTACTACCTGTTAACAAACTATACCCGGTAACATTTGTAACAAAATTTATTTCTTCGTGATTCATCAGGATATCTTCTATCTTGGAATTTATCACGTCTGTACGTTGAAGTGAAGCAGCATCAGGAAGCTGAATATTTACACAAAAGTAGCCCTGGTCTTCTTCAGGGATAAATCCACCCGGAACAAATTTTGAGATAATAATAATAGCTCCTGACAGGATTAAAATAAAGATCAGGCTTCTTGTAGTTTTTCGTGCAACGATTTTCGAGAATTTCATGTAGGAATCAGTGGAACGATCGAAAACTTTATTAAACCCTTTGAAAAATTTTCCCGGTATGCCTTTATAAGGTTTTGGTTTTCTCAATAATAGTGAGCATAATGCAGGGCTAAGTGTCAGGGCATTTACGGAAGAGAATACCACGGACACAGCAATAGTGATTGCAAATTGCTGGTAAAGCCTTCCGGTAATTCCACCCATAGCTGCAACAGGGATAAATACTCCTACTAAAACAAGTGTAGTGGCTATAACAGGAGCAGTAACCAATTTCATTGCCTCGATAGTTGCTTTTTTAGAATTCATTCCCCTGGCAATATTTACCTGAACAGCCTCGACTACCACTATGGCATCGTCAACTACGATACCAATGGCAAGAACCAGTCCGAGAAGGGATAACACATTTATGGTAAAGCCAAGCATAGGGAACAGAATAAAAGCGCCGATCAATGATACGGGAATGGCAGCTGTTGGGATAAGCGTTGCTCTCCAATCCTGTATGAAAATAAAAACAACGAAAAGAACAAGAGCAAGGGCGATTAATAAAGTAATAATTATTTCTTTAATTCCTGCTGAGATAGCGAGTGTAGTGTCAAGAGATATTTCATAATTGATTCCCGGAGGAAATTTTTTAGAAAGGCTCTCCATAATCGATTTGATTTGTTCACCGGTTTCTATGGCATTTGAGCCTGGCATTTGGTATAAAGCAATAAGAGCACAACTATTTTTATTCAGCCTGGTAAAAGCATCATATGATTCCACACCAAGTTCAACTCTTGCAACATCACTAACTTTTACTTGTGAACCATCAGGATTAGTCCTTACAATAATATTACCAAATTCTTCTTCTGTCTGTAGTCTGTCGGGAAGCCGCACAGTATATGTAAATTCAATTCCCGGTGGAGCGGGTTCTGCTCCAAATTTTCCACCCGGTACAATTATATTCTGTTCTTTCACTGCATTCATTATCTCGGGGACAGTAATGCCCATTTGGGCAAGCCGGTCGGGCTTTACCCATAAACGCATAGAATAATCACTTGAGCCAAGTATATTAACATTTCCAATCCCTTTTGTTCTGGACAGAACATCTTTAATGTTTATAGCGGCATAATTCGCTAAAAAATTCTGATCATAATCCTTGTTTGTTGATGTCAGTGTGACCAGCATTAATGGGAAAGAGTATTTTTTATTAGTAGTTAAACCATACTGTTTTACTTCTTCCGGTAATTTTGGTGTAGCCTGAGATACCCTGTTTTGTGTAAAGACGGTGTTCATATCAGGATCAGTTCCTATTTCAAAGGAAACATCCAGGGTCATTGAGCCATCATTAGAGTTGGTTGATTTCATATAAATCATATTGTCAACACCATTAACCTGCTGTTCGATAGGTGTGGCAATTGATTGTTCAACATTGATAGCATTGGCTCCTGTATAAGATGTGCTGACTGAAACCATAGGAGGTGAAATATTAGGGTATTGTTCCATTGGTAGGCCTAACATAGAAATTACCCCAACGATTACAATTACAATGGCTATCACCATCGCAACAATAGGCCTGTTTACAAAAAAATTACCTTTTTCTTCCATAGTCCGGTTCCTTATTTTTTTTGACCTTTTTCATTCAGTTCAATAACTTCAGGGCTGACAGTAATACCTTCCCTGACTTTCTGTATCCCCTCGTAAACTACCTTTTCGCCCTGGCTTATTCCTTTAGTGATCACCCAGAAACTATCAACAGTTGGTCCCGTTTCAATATCTCTCCTTTCAATTTTACTGCTGTCGTTAACCACGTACAGGCTATATTTACCCTGAAGCTCGCTTACGCATCTTTGCGGGACAAGGAACGCATTATCTTCTATATAAATTAGTCCTTTTATCTTTGCAAACTGGCCGGGACGTAATATTTTTTCAGGATTTGGAAAGGAAGCCTGAAGTAAAATACAACCTGTAGTCGGATCTATTTGCCTGTCAATAAAGTCCACCGCTCCCTTATATTTAAAAACCGAATTATCGGAAAGGATTAATTCCAGGTTACTTTCTTCATACTCAAGTTCCTGTTTAGCTCGTCTGTCACTTTTCAGAGAATCAATTCTTGCAGCATTCCTGGCATAAGCCAAATAATAGTTTTCTGTCAGGAAGAACTCCACCCTGATGGTATCAATGGTTGAAACAACATTCAGGATAACAGGATTAGGGTCTTTTCCCACAAACTCGCCAACCTTGGCTTTGGTTTTGCCAATGATGCCATTAATAGGCGATTTTACCTTTGTATAGCTTAACTCGATATTTGCCGCCCTGAGGACAGCCCTGGCAGCTTTAACCGCGGCTTCACAGGCACCTTCGTTTGCAAGCGCTGCATCAAGATCGCTTTGGCTTACGGCATTTATTTCGGCAAGGGGCTTGATCCTGCGCAGGTCGTTTTGCGCCTTCACCAAATTTGTTTTAGCTTCGACAAGTTCACTTTCTTTTTCAGCAACCTTGGCCTCATAAGTTTCAGGGTCAATAGAATAAAGGAGTTGGTCTTTGTACACAGGGCTGCCTTCAATAAAATAAATACCTTCTACCCATCCTTCCACTCTGGCACGAATAGGGATGTCGTAAAGCCCGTAAACCTGCCCGACAAATTCCTGGTAAATTGGTACATCTTTTTGAATTACTTCCACCACGGGAATTTTCGGTGGAGGCATTTGAACTGCCTTCTTGTCTTTACAGGAAAAAAGGATTAAGGATACCAGAAAAACAGGTATCAGGATTGTGGCAGCATACTGCCGTGTTTTTATTAGTGTCATAAGATATTGATTATTTAGGGAATGCAATATTAATGATTTTTTTCAAAATATCCATCTAATCTCCATAAAATACTTTTAGCGGCATTTCTACTGATAATAACCTCATTATTATCCCCACTTCCCTGGCTTACACTGGCAAATGCTGTTACCAGTCGGGAAGGTAACGACCAAGCTCACCGGTGGCAATGTAGCGCATCGAAATTGCAGTCCGGTGCAGCGCCTTGTTATGTGTTTTCATTTGTTTTCGATGAGACTTATTACCTTCAGCTTCTTGTTCAGCATAACAACTCCTTAATAAAGCTTCTCTTGGCAAAAGGTGTTTTAATTAAAATTTCTTTTTGTACACATGGCAGTAAGGTTGCATTTCTTTCTTGTCGTAGTAGTCCTGATGGTACTCTTCGGCTTTCCAGAAGGTACCGGCGGGAAGTACTTTTGTTACGATTTCATATCCTTTGGTTTTGAGTTTACCTATTAACTTATGAACAATCTTTTTCTCATCATCATTTTCATAAAAAATGGCGGATAAATATTGTTCCCCAATATCCGGACCCTGACCATCGACTTGTGTCGGATCATGAATCTCAAAGAAAAATTTGACAAGGTTCTCATAATTTACTTTGGTCGGATTATATGTTACTTCGACAACCTCCAAGTGGCCAGTCTTTCCATAAGTCACATCCCGATAGGAGGGATTTGCCATGGAACCTCCCATAAAACCTGAGATTGCCGAAATGACACCATCTTTATGTTCAAAGAGATACTCTACACCCCAAAAACAGCCTCCTGCAAAGTAGGCTTTTGCTATATGGGGTTCATTTTTATTTGGTACAAATATCAAGGAGACGGAATTGACACAATGTCTGATATTCTTCTCTGTTAGTCCTTCTCCTTCAAAAATGTGGCCCAAATGTGCCCCGCAATTTGCACACAATATCTCGGTTCTTCTTCCATCAACATCCTTTTGTCTATTAATGGCTCCTTTGATTTCATCATCAAAGCTTGGCCATCCGCAGGTAGATGCAAACTTATCGTCTGAAATATAAAGTCGTGCATTGCATCGTTTGCAGTGGTAAGAACCCCTTTCAAAAAAGTTATTATATTTCCCACTGAATGGTGCCTCTGTACCTTTACGGACAATGACTCTTTCTTCTTCCGTTGAAAGTTTGTTGAAGGACTTTTTATCCATAGTCGGTTCCTCCGTGCATGAGATTAGGTTAAGCATTAATCCTAGTGAGAACGCAATTATTGTGTACTTTAGCATGAATTCTCCTTTTCAAACACATAACGGTTTGCATAACTTGCCGCAGGGATTAAGAGCACTGAACTTCAATTTCAAATCAAAACTTCCGAAAATGCACTGAACTCGAAAATCACGCTAGCGCCCTGCGGTCAAGTTAATGCAATGGTTATACGGCTTACTTGTTTTTACTAAAAATAAATTTAATTATTACCGCGATAATACCTGTAATTAAACCTGAAAGAAGCCAAACATAATTTGCACTACTTTTTATAAAGTTCAAAATAACATCTGTGTTAATTTGGGATATTATAATGCCAGCAACTATAGTGGTAATTACACCCGATAGAATAGACAAAATAGATGAGTACCTTGAAAAATTTGCTTGTTTATAATCTTCGTGTATTTCTAATTGCTTAATATCGGATATAGTCTCTTCTGCTATTTCATCTATTTTAACTTTTTTAGGTTCTAATATTTCGAGTAAATTATTTTGTAATGTCTCTCTTCTTTCAGCATCCAAAAAGGGATCAGATGTAATCTGATACACCAAATCATCTATAATTTCTTCTACAGTAATTATTCTTAAATTAGATACACCATTTTCACGAACTAAACTGTTTATTGTAGATTTGATTATTCTTTTATTTGGAATATTGTTTTCACTTAAGGATTTTGATAATGCTTGAATTATTAAATTTTTCATAGTTAAATATCTATTTCTTCTTGCTCTTTTATCAGCAATAAAAAAAGTTCCCAACCCGACACCTACACTGGCAATTATTCCAATTATTCCAATTAGTATAGATAAATTCATATTTTTTCTTTATTTCTACCGTATTAAAATTACGCTGTAATTACATAAAATAAAGTAATAGCCTTATTTGCGTGTTAACTAAATCTCTAATGAATATGGCTAACCAATTTGCTGCTTCATTATCAAAATGTGATTCACTAAATCGATTCCTAGTTCGGTCGACTGTATGTGAAATATGATTTATCATATTTAAAACTTCATCAGGATAGGATTCTAATTGGTTTCTAAAATAAGCCCTTATTTCTCGAGACATTACAACAAGTTCAGATAAATCATTTCTCTCTGGAATATTTGCCCTGATAAATGCTTTATAAAATCCTTCAAGACATGTATAAGAAAGGGAAATTGCCCTTTCAAAGTTAGCAATAGTAATGCTATTATCAATTTCCTGTAAATAATAATTTAATCTATCTGAATTCCACACTATTTCATCAACATTGACAGTAGGGGCTAAAATCAAACCACTTGCTTGGTTACGAATATCAGATACATCGACATCATTATCTTCCAATTCATTTAATATACTATTAATTATTCGTATTCTTAATTCTTCATCAAAGGACATTAAAATGTCAAAAAAATATATTCGTCTCGAAGTATTTTTACCTTCATTTCTTCTAAGTTCCAAATATTGGTAATAGTCAGGAAAATCTAAATCTATACCTTTCACATGTTCAATGAATTTTGGACCCGAAAAATATAGACCATCACCGTCAATTTTTCTAAATAATCTATTATAGAGTCTAGTCCAATCAATTGGCATATGTAAAGACCTTAATCAATTTTATTACACGTATAACATATTATTAAGCTGCAAATATCCGTATAATACGCTAAATTCGTAATATTATTTGGAAAATTTATTTTTTTTACAAATATGAAAATAATAAAATCAAGTGCAATGACTTGTTAGAAATAATTAGAGTAATTTCAAAAAATCTTCAACGGTTAATTCTGCATTTCTTAATAGTTTACGCAGCAACCCTTTACCGATCGTTTTATGATTAGGAATTGTTAGTGGTTGTTTTCTTTTTCTTCAAGACATAAGTCGATTACTTCCCGGATGTTTTTTAAGGCATCATCCATAGTTTTTCCTTGGGTATAACAGCCACTAAATACTGGACATTCTACAACATAAAAGCCATCTTCATCTTTTTCAATCAAAACAGGTAATTGATAATGTTTTTTCATTTATCACCTATATTTAAAATTGGTAAATTCATTCCGTATCGGTATAATTTTTCAATACAAAATTAAAAAAATAACTAACATAAAAAGAATTGCAAAAAAAATAATCTAAAATAATAAATCCAAAATTTAAAAATCCCACCTCAAAATCCTATCCCTATCCTGAATTCCGGGATAATTTTTCCACCTTTTTGGTATTTAGTAACTAAATCAATACGGATGATCTTGAAGATATGCTCGAATCCGATAAAAAGCTCGGTGTATTCTTTTTTATCTTCTGTATATAGAAAGTTAACACCTGCCAAAGCCTGCATCCTTAATTTTCTTAGAAAAGGGAATTTATTAATTATCCATCCGTTAAAATGATGTTCGTAATTCAAAGCGACATAATAATTATTTGTACTATGTGAGTAATAATCTAATGCATTAAAAGCAACTTTTGATCTCTCCGAGTAGTTTGTGCCAGATGAGCCAATCATCAATTCAGAATTTCCCTGATGCAGAAAGATAGTTTGATTACCGGTAAAATGTTTATAATCCACAAAATACATCTTATGGGTATTAAAGAAACCTCCTGTTAAAACAGCAATTTTTGAAACTCCGAAATTTTTCAAACTGAAATTATCATATATACTAACCTGCCATTGATCAAAGTTAACATCGCTGCCTATGGCATTGATTCCCTTTTTATAATTAAGTCTGATAACAGGGTATTTTGTTCCGTAAACTTCTTTCCTGTTTGGATATTTAGCATATTTCTGCCCGAATTTAATTTCCAAACCCAGATCAATAATAAAAGCGTTATTTGTTTCAAAAGCCGGTTCATCATTAGTTTTATCAATAGGATTGTTGGATGCAAATTCCTTATCGGGATAATTAAAAACCGTAAAATCGGAATGGTTGATTAAAGCCGATCTTCTGGCATATTCAACTGAAACCGAAAAATTCAGTCCGTTTATTAGCTCGCTGCCAAAGCCTGCCTGCAGGTATTCTTTCTGATAAAACTTTGCAAAATTATCTTTCAGAAAAATTGTATAAACAGTATTAATCAGATCGGAAATCGGTTTTTGACTGTTATAGTGAAAACTGTTTTTTCCTCCTCTCAGGAATACATATCTACTTTTCAAATTATCGAACCTGTAATATCCTGAAACCCCGTAATAAAAATTGTTGTTCGTAAAACTGTATTTCAGCGCAGAACTAATATAAAAAGATCTGTAATCCTCGTACGATTTTCTGAAATATGGTTTTATATCTAACAAAAAGCCTTCAACCGTATTATAAGGCAACACAGCATTTGCCAATGAATTAACTCCATAACCTGTTCGCGTAAAAGAATTATAATATGAATATCCGCCCCATAACAGGCTCATGGGTTTGAATTTATTATCTGCTTTATTAACCGAATCGCGATATGCTTTCGATTCGCGGATAATCAAAATGCTGTCACCTTCATGATAATTATCTATTTCTTCATCCGTGAGAACAGTCTGTCGGCTTTCGACCCAATAAACAGAATCTCTTTTTGTGCTTTCTTCGGTTACGGTAAACACCTCATTATTAAAAAAGTTTTCAGGAAAATCACGGTTGACCATGTAATCGGTAAAAAATCCGATAAAATTTGTTGTCGCCCTAAAACCAAACACTTTGAAATACATAATAATATGTAAAGACAAAGGCATTCGAACGGAATCGTTAACCGGCACATACACCTGCCTGATAAAAACACTATCGGTCATTTCTATCTGAGAATCGCGTGTGATTGTAAGGTCAAGGCTGTGGATACTCCATTTTTTATCTACAATGTAAATATAGCCTCTGAAGATATTATCGGATTTTCGTTTCGGGATAACCTCGATCTTGTAAATAAGTTCGTTATTATCAACGAAGGAATCAATAAGTTTATACCTGTAATAAAATAAAGCATTACCTGCAATCGGCGACACGAATGACCTCTCGGAAAAACCAATAGGGATCAGATTTTTGTAAAAACTCAATAAAAGAATTTCGGCTCGGTTAAAGCTGTACCCCGTTTTTGTACCTGCCACTTTTGAGGCTATCATCTCTTCTTTTTGTTTATCGGGTTTTTGAAAATAATACCGGCTAACCGATTCGGAAAGATATATCAGTCCCAGATCGGATGAGTCGGGCATTTCATCTTTTGGTATTAAAATAAATTTCTCCGGAATTTCATCTAAGGTTATATTACTTTTCATGTACATCTTTGCCGAGTATGACTTTACGAGGTTAAGATGATATTTTCGGTTTTCAATTGCTTTGCGGATGATCGGATAAGCAGGGTCTTCCATGTCGGCAGAAATAATGACCTCTTGTAATAATATCTGTTCGGGTTCCATTTTCACGTGAAGGGGTGATGGGTTTTCGCCGGAAGAAATATTGAACTTCACTTTTTTATAACCAACATATTGAAATACTAAAACTATAAGCTGGCTATCATTCACATTAATAGTAAAGTTGCCTTCAAAATTCGACGTGGTACCAAAAGTAGTACCTTCAACATAAATATTTACAAAAGGAAGCGGGTCGCTATTATTATCAATAACCTTGCCTGTTATAGTTTTTTTTGCATCTGTTGACGGCTGAGCATCAAGATAATTGTATGTAAAAACTGTTAAGAAAAAAAGAACAAGATAAAATTTTATAAGAGTATCATTTCTGTTTGTCATTACAAAGCTGGATTATAAATCATTAATTATTTGACAATTTAGCAGGAAAAATGTTACAGCAAGAAACAAATTATTATTTACAAATCCAAATCTTTCATTTTTTCCGTTCATTTTCCTTGTTTGTTTTTTTTATCTAATTTTATTGCGTGATTTGTGGTGATATGAAACACTCATCCCGAGACTTCGGGATTCGTCTGACCACTGTCCTGTGCGTTTGCCTTGTGCGAAGTGGTCTGACGAATATTCATAGGATAAGAACTAAAATAATGAACCATGAAAAATACAATTTTACTTTTTGCAGCAATCTTATTGATAAGCATAGGTGTATATGCTCAAAAATATTCAAAGGTTTCAAAAAACCCTGCCTGGGATTACCAGTATAAAAATGTTGGCAAAATTAGCAGCATTGCGTTGGCGCTTAAAAATGTTTCGTTAACATACGAAAGGAGTATAAAACCCAGGCTAACCGGGCTTTTGGCTGTTGGCTATAAATTTTCGGGGGGGTGGACACCATCATTATTTAAAGATCAATCAGCAAGTATTTTATTAGGAATTAAAGGGATAAAAGGATTTTCGATTACACCAGAAGTGCGTTATTACCTTAGAAGCTGCGAAAACCAAACGCCAAACGGTTTTTATACCAGTATATACTTGCGCTACATGAATTTTAATTCAGGATTGGATTTTACTTATTACCCAAATTATCCAAATAAAGAAGAGGTATATTATTTTAATGCTGATGCAAGGTTCAACGAATATGGAGTGGGTTTTTTGATAGGGTATCAGTTATTGATCAAGAAACGTTTTGTTATTGATTTTATGATGATAGGCCCCAGGTACTCATGGATTAAGATGAAATATGATTTTGATGAAAACATTTCCAAAAAATTTTTAACCGACCTCGAAGGGTATTTACAGAGTATTGTTGACAGGTTTGAGATCGATCACAAAGTGGAAATTGACAAAAGCGGGATTAAAGATGCTTCGGTATCATTTAATTTCACAAATGTAAGGTTTGGGATTTCTCTTGGTTACTCATTTTAAACTGACACTGAACGAGAATGCCCGCCTGAACGGACGGGCAGGCAAAACCCTCTCTTTCGGATTTATGCGCAGGAATTAGGGATGGCTCTGGCTACGCTAAAGCTTCGTCAGACAAAGTAATCCGAAAGCTGATATTAACAGGATATGTAATTTTTTTTCACACATTCACTCCTCTCATTTGTCCGGGCCTCTGTCTCAGCGAATTCATTGTCCCCGATAAGTTGAAATTTGTAAAAAAATCAGCCTTATAAACTATGTATATATGGTTTCAGAATTCAGGTTTTTCTGATTATTTCAATTGTACTTTGGTTCGATTAAAAGGTTTCATAATCAACGAATAATACTGCTCATTAAAATAGAATTTCAATTCCACTATGGTACGATTAAAAGATAAAAGTTTCATTGTTCTTGCTCCCTGACGAATCCATTTCAATTCCACTATGGTACGATTAAAAGCGGATATGATGCAATGAGCCTTCCTGAAATTAGATAATTTCAATTCCACTATGGTACGATTAAAAGGTTTTGGTCAATTATTAAACGGTGTCCGCTTAATGTTATTTCAATTCCACTATGGTACGATTAAAAGTCGGAAACACCAGTATTTATGCGGTCTTAGGTGTTGAAGGTAATTTCAATTCCACTATGGTACGATTAAAAGTGATTTTTCACGTATTCATCGATAGCACCTATCTTTTATTTCAATTCCACTATGGTACGATTAAAAGCCCACGGTACGGGATAGTAAGAAGGGGGCATTATTCATTTCAATTCCACTATGGTACGATTAAAAGCCGTTGTAGCTACTAACCCCCTGTCTGCATTCTCTGATTTCAATTCCACTATGGTACGATTAAAAGGTAATCGGTTGGTTTTTTTAATTCAGGTCCTAATCTATTTCAATTCCACTATGGTACGATTAAAAGACCCTACACCGACATACTTGATCATGTCGTTCTTTATTTCAATTCCACTATGGTACGATTAAAAGTTTGATTTAAATAAAGGTTTTTGTAAAAAAACAAGATTTCAATTCCACTATGGTACGATTAAAAGGCAACAGGTTCCGGTTCATCCACTCCGGTAATTACATTTCAATTCCACTATGGTACGATTAAAAGATTTTCGACAAAGATGACCTTAGCGGGTTTCTTTTATTTCAATTCCACTATGGTACGATTAAAAGCCTTTCGCTGCAGCTCGGGTTCCCGCCTTCGTATAACATTTCAATTCCACTATGGTACGATTAAAAGCCTTTTCTTTTGCAAGTTTCCCCCTCCCGATCACTATATTTCAATTCCACTATGGTACGATTAAAAGTTTGATAATTTATTTATCGATGAAAAGCCTTGTCAAATTTCAATTCCACTATGGTACGATTAAAAGTATAAGTCTTTCATCTAAAACAGGAATGTTTTTATAATTTC
>JADHVR010000104.1 GCA_016783885.1 Bacteroidales bacterium | reverse complement strand
CTGAATTTTTTTGAGAACTTCAGTGCATACTTTTTATTTTGGGTTTTCAATCCGTCATTTTTTTCTGACAAACGCAACTCTTCTCCTGCAAAGAGGTTCGAAACCGTATTTTGAATTCCTTCCAGTTTAAAAAATCCCAGGTCTATATCGCGGTGGGTCAGGTAAAGCGATATTTCGGCAGGGTTACTGTATTCTTTATTGTCCGATTTTCTGTTCAGGTTGATCACATCTATCTTATCGAAATAATTTTGATTTGTGTAAATGAACAAATTTGTTTTTGCGCGCGTAATAGCAACATAAACCGCTCTTTTCTTTTCATCGCTAATCAGGAAATAATCTTTAAGGAGAAGAAACACATTGTCGAATTCCCTGAAATTATCATATCCGAAAAAACACAACAATGACTTCTTTGTATCAAGGTAATTCCGGCAATATTTGCAATCAGGATCGGAACATTTTTGTTGCCTTAATTTATAAATTACATCGTGGATGGCAGGGTACTTATGCAAAAGCCACGGAGGACTGATGGAATCAACATTCCCGGTAGAAATTAATGCAAGTGAATAAGCCAGCGTTTCAGGGTCTTTTTTAATGAAATTGACAACATCAGCATTTTTGCATATTTTTTCTGAAAAATTCGATTTAATCTCTCTCTTGTCTTTTTCCTGAAAAAGTCAGGGGATATTTCTGTGTTCTTCAGGATTTCCAGATCATGGTTGATAATGTTATGCCCACAGATGTACGTTGCATTTTGGCTAAAATCTTCAAACATTTTAATAGAAGTATCACGAAATACAACCCCATCGAAAACGGCTCCTGTTTTCTCAACCCTCCGGGTTTTTTTATTTATTTCTATGTCGAAGAAAAGTATTCTGGGCATAGGGAATTATCAATTAGTTACAATATTAAATTAGACCTCACAGGTCTTCGAGACCTGTGAGGTCTTTGTTTACAATTTATCAATACAATTCCAAATACTCAAAACCATTTCCCGTCCATTCTAAAAATCTCTCAAAATCCTTATAAGAAATAACCAATGAGGCAGTATTTATATTCGGATGAAAACTGATCTTCTCCGACTTTTTCAGGTTTTCATCAATATAAACATGTACATGATTTTCTTTATCATTTATTAAACCAAAAGGGGAAACAGAACCGGGAGTTAATCCGAGGTATTTCAGCATACGTTTAGTTGATGCAAAAGAGAGTTTCCCTTGCTTAAGGCGTTTTTCAAGGTCGTGAATTGCCAGTGCCCGGGTATGTTCAAGGATAACGAGGTAATGACGGTTTCCTTTATGATTACGGAAAAAGATATTTTTACAATGCGTTGCAACAAGATCTACCCAGTACTTTTTTGCTTCTTCAATGGTTGGAACTGCGGGATGTTCGTAATATTCAAAAGGAATATTTAACTCATCAAGCACTTTGTATAATTCGGGTTGTCCGTTCATGTATTTGGTTATTTTTAGTTTCAAACCTCACAGGTCTTCGAGACCTGTGAGGTTTTTGAGACCTGTGAGGTCTATATTTAAAATCTTTATTAATTTTATGCCAGAAAATGAAATGAAAAAACAATCACCAAAGATAACGAATATTTCCTGGGGTAAAGTTGAAGTCGCCGGAGAAAACAGGATCTTCAAAGACGTTAAGTTATTTCCCGGAGGTGCCCTTAAATGGGACTGGCGGGAAACCGGCACACAGCATTCTCCGGGTATTTTGCCGGAAGATGTGCAAGAACTGATACAAAAAGGTTCGGAGATTATTGTGCTTTCAAGTGGATTTTACAATAGATTAGACATTTGCGAAAGCACAAAAGAATTTCTTAAAAACAATGATATAGCTTTTCATGTTTTACAAACTAAAAAAGCTGTCGAATTATACAATCAGTTATGTGAAAAGGAAAAAGTAGGAGCATTGATACATTCGACCTGTTGACCTCTATCTGCAAAATCCGAATATCAGTGAAATAAATAAATACAATACATTGACAAAAATCAGGAAAAGACAAATCATTGCACTCATATTTCTTCTCATTATTACCCCAATCGGTTTTATGACTAAATTTTATTCAGGACCGGCTCATCATTGGGTGAGTGATTCATTTGGCGGATTATTGTATGAAATATTCTGGTGCCTGGTTTTATTCTTTATCTTTCCAAAATCCAAACCTTTAAAAATTGCTATTTGGGTATTAATAATTACTTGTATCCTGGAATTTTTACAGCTTTGGCATCCGCCGTTTCTTGAGGTTTTAAGGAGTAATTTTATTGGAAGGACTATTCTCGGAAATTCTTTTAACTGGAAGGATTTTCCGTATTATTTTCTGGGGAGTTTGACGGGATATTTGATTTTGGTAGCAATAACCAGATTGATCTTCAAAACCAATTCGCCTTCATCATAAAAAACATAGAAAAACAAAAAGAGATGGTAAAGCAAAGTTTACTGGAGAGTGAGGATTTGTTTAATGCCTTGTTGTCCTCCTCCTTTAAAAATACGGAGGACAAGCAGTAGGCATTTAAAGGAGGATTAAATTAGATAATAATGTGGTAAAAGTTACACATGTAACAAATGCCACTAAACTTGATAATGTGGCAAATGTTACTATCTTTGCAAGTAATATTATTACAACAGATATGACTGTAAATGAAAATACTAATGATATAATTGATTATTTTAAGGGTAAAGATTATTTTACCAAAGAAGATCTTCATGTCTATTTTAAAGATGCTGGAATAAGTATTACAGACGAAGCTCTTAGAATAAGAATTCATAGGTTGAAGAAAAAAGGAATTATACAATCTGTTGCAAGAGGAAAATATACTATTACTTATAAGCCTTCATTTATGCCCGAATCTGATAAATTCATAAAAAAAGTCAGTAGATTGTTTTTACAAAAATATGATGATTTAGATTACTGTATCTGGAATACAAGATGCTTAAATAATTTTATGATTCACCAACCAATAAGTGCATTTTATGTATTAGAAATAGATAAAGACGTAACAGAAAGTGTTTTCTATTATTTAAAGGATAACAATATTAAAGCATTCAACAATCCAACAGAGCAAATAATGGAAGAGTATGTTATGGGTGAACAGGATGTAGTTGTGGTAAAGCCTCTTGTTTCCAGAGCTCCATTAATAAAAGGGGAACAAATAGTATATCCTGAATTAGAGAAAATTTTGGTTGACATTTTTTGCGACAATCACCAATTCTATATTTATGGCGGGCAGGAAATGATTAATATTTATGAAAGTGCGTTTCATCATTACAATATAAACTACAGCTCATTATATGCTTATGCAGCAAGAAGGGGAAAAAAAGATTTGATAAAAAATTTTATAGAAGAAAATGTTTTTGACGAATAAACTGCGGCATGATTAAAAATACAAGTCATACAAAAAATTGGATTGAATCATTCAGGGAGAATCCTGAATATAACAAAACCGACCCTACCTTAATTGAAAAAATGATTATGGCTTTGACTCTGCTTGAGCAATTAGTTGTAAACAATCTGGGTTTTATTTTCAAAGGCGGTACTTCGCTAATGTTGTTATTAAAAAATGCAAATCGTTTTTCTATTGACATTGATATATCAACAGAACATAGCAGGGAAGAAATAGAAAATGTTTTGGGCAAAATAGTTGAATCTCCATTATTTACCAGATATGAACTTGACGGTAAACGGAGTTATAAAGGGAAATTGCCGAAAGCACATTACAAGTTTTATTACAATTCAAAAATTAGTACTGTTAAAGAAAACATCCTGGCAAACTACGTATTATTAGATATAGTATTTGAGAAGGCAGTATATCCCGTAGTCAATAAAGCTGAAATAAATACAAAATGGCTTGATACAGAAGAGCCATTTTACAAGATAACCACCCCTTCTGTAGATTCGATACTTGGTGATAAACTGACAGCCTTTGCTCCAAACACTACAGGCGTACCGTATAATAGCAATAAGGAAATTGAAATAATCAAACAACTTTTTGACATTGCGGTATTAATAAATTTTGTGTCAAACATTGAAATGGTAAATAGTTCATTTCTTAATACAGTAAAAAAAGAAATTGAATATCGTTCATTGGATATTGATGGATCAGCAGTGTTGGATGATGTTTTTCAAACCGCATTAATGATGGCAAAAAGAGAGAAAAATATAGGTGAGGATAAACTTAAATTTTTGGAAATTCAGCGTGGAATACGAAATTTATATAATTTTATTATTTCAAATCATTTTAGAATAGAAGAAGCTATAGAAGCGTCTGCAAAATCAGCCTGGTTTGCCATGAAATTAAAAAACAGTAATTATTCACCCATTGAACTTAATAATCCGAAAATTGACCTGGCAAAATTACATATTGAAAATAAGGACTATCAGTTTTTGAATAAATTGAAGAAAGCCAACAAACCGGCATTTTATTATTGGTATAAATGTTTAGAAGAGATAGGGTATTTAAAATAGATGAAGCATGAAAACCGCTTATATAAGTCAACTCAAACAAGAAATGAAGAACCGTTCTTCAAATGAATTATTGGAGATCTGTTTACGTTTGGCTCGTTTTAAAAAAGAAAACAAGGAGTTACTGACCTACCTGCTTTTTGAAGTTCAAGATGAACAAACTTATGTTGAATCCATAAAAAAGGAAATAGACCGGCAATTTCAGGAAATTAATAAAAGCAATATCTATTTTGCTAAAAAGAGCATTCGTAAAATTGTAAGAACGACCAATAAATTCACTCGGTATTCTGGCCGTAAACAAACCGAAGTTGAATTGCTGATGCATTTTTGTAAGCGGTTGAAAGATTCCGGTATTTCCATGAATAAGAGCATTGCACTGAACAATATCTACATCCGGCAAATTCAAAAAATTAAAAAAGCCATAAGTACCCTGCACGAAGATTTACAATATGATTATGGCGAGGAATTAAAACCACTTCTGTGAGAATGAGAATGGTCTGTTCCTTTTTCCAATAATTATTTTAATTCTTTTTTCATAACTCTCAATATCTCCACCATCGCCAGCGTATTCAGTTTACAATATTCTTAGAGGTTTTGCCTGATTTCCACAGTTCGTTGAAATTAGTTTTTAAACAGCATTATCCGGGCTTGACAAAACCGGAAAAATAATATTGCTTATCAGTCTTTCGGTTCAAAAAGGGAAAAAACCTGAGGAACGAAAGGCTGGTTTTTTAATACATCAATTCCACTACCCTTCCAATATCCTCTTTCGATAATTTATAATGTACTCCGTTTACTTTGTTTTTGATCATCATATCCAATATTTCAGGCTTTTTGTCTTCATTGATACCAATTTCATTCATCCTAACCGGACATTCAATTGATTTAAAGAACCCTTCTATGCTTGAAATTGTTTCTTCGGAATTTGAAGCATTAAAAACAGCTTTTCCTAATTGAGTAATTCTGTCAGGAATCCTTCCTTTCATCAGTTTCAACCAGGCAGGATAGGCAACCGAAAGCGTTGCCCCGTGCGGGGCATCATACATTAATGAAAGCACATGTCCGATATCATGAACGCCCCAGTCGCCCGAAACACGACCAAATACGGTCAAGCCATTCAAAGCGCAAGTGGCTGCATACATTATCTTTGCACGCAAGTCATAATTTTGCAAATCATCTAACAATGCCGGCCCATATTCCATTGCCTCACGTATTATTGAATAGACAAAACGGTCGGACAGGCTGGCATCACCTTCACCAAAATAGTTTTCAAGTGCGTGGGCAATCAAGTCAACAATGCCATAAGCAGTATAATCCCGTGAAACAGAAAAGGTGAATGCAGGATCAAGAAATGAGTGCCTTGGGTATATCAAGGGGTTACCATATCCGATCTTTTTATGTGTTTGCACATTTTGAAGCACGGCAAAAGGATTCATTTCCGTACCTGTCGCTGCTAATGTTAATACGGTTATTAAGGGAATTGCTGTAGTTGGCTTTGCCATATTGATCATGATCCGCCAGGCAGAATGTTCGCAAGGGATAGCAAGCGAAAGTACTTTGGCCGAATCAATAACACTACCGCCACCAACTGCCAGGATCACATCAGGTTGGAATTGTTTTCCTTTTTCAGCCGCAGCATTCACATCCTCTACTATGGGATTGGGTTTTATGCCGGCATATTCAATTACTTCGGCATTGATTTGTTTGAGTTGCCCCATCACTTCGTCGTAAATCCCGTTCTTTTTAATGGAACCACCGCCATAAATCAATAATACTTTCCTGCCGTATTTTTCAACAGTCTTTCCTAAATCCCGAACAACATTCCTTCCGAAATGCAGGACTGTAGGGTTTTCTATTTTGAAATTTTGCATAATTATAGATTTAAAATATAAGACACAAACCGGTATGATACACAAGTTGTCTTATTCATTTTTTCGCCATATCCTTAGCATACAAATCAGCCATGGTATTCTCAAACTGCTCCGAATGAGCTTTCACGTATTTGAATTCGATATATTTATTATCAGTCAAAATATCAAATTTCTTCCAGCATTCAATGTTTTTAACCTTATCTCCATTTGCTGTATGCCAGTCGTTCAGTTTCCAGTTAACGATCCACTCCGTTAATCCCTTCCTTACGTATTGGCTATCAGTAATAATCCTGATCTCATTAATATTCTCAAGAATTTCAAGTCCTTTAATTGCAGCTAATAATTCAATCAGGCTGCTGCTTTGCTCACCGGTCTCAAAAGTATAAAGATTATATTTTTCTTTTGGGTCTTTCGTAACAATTGCATACCCCCCTTTTTTTCTTTTTTCCATGTAGCTGCCATCAATATACAACTCATAAATACCTTTTTTTTCTTTTTCAGTTACATAGTTATTATACCGGTCTTTTCTTTTGTCAACCACCAAAATCTTTGAAATATCATTAAAAGCAATCACATCTTTTTCGTCACGTAAAGCAAAATTCAGCTTGAATCCTTTATAATAGGTTTCAGGTCTTTTAATGTGAAGAACCTTGCGGAACTGATGTTCGTTTCTTTTTAATATATCCGAAACTTTATCTTTCTTAAGAAACCTTAACAACTTTTTATCCGGGGTAAATTCAATCTTTGTAATAGAGTCCTTCAGGGAAACAGTAATTAAAAATGCACCTTCTCTCTCATCAAGAATCTCCATATTAAAAAGGAACATTTTCATGTATAAATGATTTTAGACAAAAATAGAGAAATTTATTCTATTAACTTTGTAAAAAACAATTGCCTATGATTTCTCTGAAAAGCACTATTGAAGAATTGAATGCCCTGAACAAGGGAACGCTTATGGAACAATTAGGTATTGAATACCTTGAATTGAAACACGGATACGTAAAAGCAAAAATGCCGGTTGACGAGCGAACCAAACAACCGATGAACATTCTGCACGGCGGCGCAAGTATTGCTCTTGCTGAAACAGTTGCAAGTGTGGGTTCTGCTGCAATTGTTGATTTGGATAAATTCGATGTTAGTGGCGCTTCTGTAACTGCTAATCATGTGGGCGCTGTTAGCGCGGGACTGGTTTATGCCGAAGCAAAACTTATTCATAAAGGTAAAATTACTCATGTGTGGGATATTGAGATCAGGGATGAGAGAGGGTACAGGATTTCGGTGGCGAGGATAACTGTGATAATTGTACCTAAATGATGAAATACCACATAATAACACTCGGTTGCCAAATGAACATGTCGGACAGTGAGCGGACACGACCGGTCATTGAAAGGATGGGTTATACATGGACTGATAATGAAGAAGAAGCAAGTTTGCTTGGTATCCTTGCCTGCTCGGTGCGTCAGAAAGCAATCGATAAGGTATATTCAAGAATCCATAAATGGAATAAGCGAAAAGACCGGCAAAACCTTATTACTTTTCTTACAGGCTGTATTTTGCCTGCTGACAGTGAAAGATTCCTTAAGTTATTCGATGTTGTTTTCCCGATGAGCGAGTTACAGGAATTACCCAAAATGATCACTCAGTATGGAATTGTTACCCCGGTGAGTCTCCAGGCGAAAAGTAATGGAGAAACTGTTTATCAAAAACCCCAACAGAGTGAGCTAAAAGATAAAAATGCTCCTCTGGAGATGAATGTACATATTCAGGATTTCTGGCATATCAACCCTGAATATACTTCTTTGTTTGAAGCATTTGTGCCAATACAAAACGGTTGCGATAAGTTTTGTTCGTTTTGCGCTGTGCCATATACAAGAGGAAGGGAGGTTTCAAGACCTTCGGAAGATATTTTGGAGGAAGTTCAGAATTTGATTGACAAAAACTATAAATCAATAACTCTCCTCGGACAAAATGTAAATTCTTATGGCTTGGACAAGAAAAGTAAAGAGATCCGTTTTCCTGAATTGCTGCGCAAGATTGGAGAAATGGGCATTAAATCAGGGAAAGAATTTTGGGTGTACTTTACTTCACCACATCCAAGAGATATGACGGATGAAGTTATTGAAGTCATTGCCCAATATCCAAACCTTGCCAAACAAATCCATATTCCCATACAATCGGGAGATGATATAGTGTTGAAAAGAATGAACCGGAAATATTCGGTGGAGGATTTCAGGAAAATCATAAAAACGATTAAAAACCTTATTCCACAGGCAACTTTATTTACCGATATAATCGTTGGCTTCACAGGCGAAACAGACGGACAGTTTGAGAACACCCGGAAAATTATGGATGAGTTTAAATTCAACATGGCATATATTGCTCAATATTCGGTTCGTCCCGGATCCAGAAGTTCACTCTGGGAAGATGATGTTCCGCAACAGGTAAAGAAACAAAGATATCATACTCTGACAGAGGATTTGAAAAAAGTTTCTTTAGCAAACAATAAACAAATGCTTGGGAAAACATTCAGGGTGTTGGTCAGGGGAAAAGAAAGAAATCAAAAATACCTGGCAGGACTAACAGAAGGTAAAATCAATGTCAGGATATCTTCATCTGACACTTCTTTGATTGGAGAAATAATGGATGTAAAAATTACTTCTGCTACGGAGTTTTCTGTGGCCGGGGAAATAGTTAAAAGTTAAAATCTATCTGTGTAAATTAGTGAAATCTGTGGCTAAAAAACGTATCGCATTCAAAACCCTCGGTTGCCGGCTCAATCAATATGAAACCGATTCCATTGTTTCGGAGTTTGTCAATTCGGGATACGAGGTGGTGGATATTACCGAAAAAGCTGATGCTTATATTATTAACACCTGCACGGTAACCAATATGAGCGATAAAAAATCGCGGCAGGTTATCAACCGGATTTACAAAAAAAACCAGGATGCCGTGCTTGTGGTTGCTGGCTGCATGGTAAACAATTATAAGGAAGCCATAGAAAAGCAGGTAAAAGCAACTTATACGGTCGATAATGAACGGAAACATAATATTTTCTCCTTGATCGACAGCCACTTTAAAGGTGAGATCGTCCACCCCGATGAATTGAAAAAAGACCGTTTCGGTTTTGGACCTGCCGAAAAAGGCTTTCATACCCGCTGCCTCATCAAGATACAGGATGGATGTAATAACTTTTGTACATTTTGCATAGTCCCGTTTGTCAGGGGCAGAGCCGTTAGCAGACCGTGGAAAGAGATTGAAGAAAACATCAGGCGGGTACTTGATTTTGGTTATAAGGAAATTGTACTAACCGGAGTAAATATCGGAAGGTATGATTACGAAGGGTTGAATTTTGAAAATCTCGTAGAAAAAATCGTTAACCTTCCCGGAGATTTCAGGGTGAGGATATCATCTATTGAACCGGAAGGATTCGGTGATAAGTTGTTCGACCTTTTTTCTTATCCGAAACTTACCCCTAATTTGCATTTATGTATCCAAAGCGGTTCGGATAAAATATTGCAGAAAATGCGAAGGACATACACTGTTGACGATTTCCGGAACATAGTTGATAAAATCCGTTCAAGAATACCTGAATTTAATTTTACAACCGACATTATGGTTGGCTTCCCGGGAGAAACAGAAGATGACTTTCAGGAGACTTGTAAGGTAGCTAATGAGATAGGATTCAGTCATATTCATACGTTTAAATATTCTGTCAGAAAAGGTACCCGGGCAGAACACATGCCGGATCAGGTTCCTGAAAAAGTTAAAACCGAGCGCAGCGCCATTATCCGTGATATTGCAGAAAAGGCTAAGAGAAAATACCGCAGCTCATTTATTGGAAAAACACAGAATGTACTTGTTGAGAAAATTGACAAAAGCGGTTTTGCAAGCGGTTATGGCGAATTTTATATTCCCGTAAAATTTGAGGCGGACGAGCAATCCCGGTTGAAAGATTTCAGGACAGTGAAGATTGTTGGGATTGAGGATGGGGAAGACCCGATGTTGATTGGAAAAACAGTTTAAAATGAAATGTTCGGAAGATATTTCAAATTCTCCATAGCTCCATAGCCATAGCATAGGGTTTAAACCCTATGCTATTCTATGGAGAATTTGACAACTATAATTTTGCTAACCACAAAAGATACGACATTTAATTTGCGACGAGTTGTCAATAAATGCTTAATAATCAAAAGGCAGGTCAGGAGTTCTTAAAATGAAGGTTGATATATTTTATTAGACATGACAAACAGAAAATATTCATTAACATCTTTTTGAGGAAAACAATACCAATTATTACGGATTTTATTTATATATCCTTTTTTTCACCCACTCCTTCGCATTCACAAAGGCTTCAACCCAGGGTGATATTTCATCTGATTTTCTGTTCTCAGGATAATTCGCCCACTGCCATGGTAAAAAGGCTCGTTCAATATGTGGCATCATTACAAGATGACGCCCATCATCTGAACAAATGGCTGCTGTGGAATAATCAGAACCGTTAGGATTGCCGGGATACTGTTCATAGCTGTATTTAACCGGAATATGATATTTGTTTTCTTCATAAGGAAGCTGGAACTTGCCTTCTCCATGAGCTACCCATATTCCAAGCCTTGACCCTGACATAGATTTGAGCATAACCGAGTTATTTTCCTGTATGTCCACATTTATAAATCCCGATTCAAATTTGTGTGAATCGTTGTGAAGCATTTTGGATTTTTTATCATGGCAAGGATAAACCAATCCAAGTTCTACCATCAACTGGCAACCGTTGCAAATTCCCAGGCTCAGGGTGTCATCTCTTTGGTAAAATCTGTCCAGAGCTTGTTTTGCTTTTTCATTATAAAGAAATGCCCCTGCCCATCCTTTTGCCGAACCAAGCACATCAGAATTTGAGAATCCGCCAACAAAGACGATCATATTGATATCTTCCAGAGTTTCCCTGCCTGTAATCAAATCTGTCATGTGAACATCTTTTACATCAAATCCTGCTAAGTAAAGTAAGTAAGCCATTTCCCTGTCGCCGTTCACACCTTTTTCCCGGATGATGGCTGCTCTGATACCGGTTGGTTTTCTTCTTCTCAGGTTAATACCAAACTGTGAAGCTTTTCCTGTGAACTCCTTGTTGAACCTGAAACGCAACGGCTGGTTCTTATAATTATGAAATCTTGTTAAAGCAAGTTCTTCTCCACACTGTTTTCTGTCTAACAAGTATGATGTTTTAAACCATTTATCACGCAGTTTTTCGATATCAAATTCAAAATTATCTTTATTATGTTTTAACAAAAACTTCCTTTCAGAAAGAGGATAACCTATCGGATAAAAATCTATC